>JBEKWT010000300.1:0-4308 GCA_049512795.1 Occallatibacter sp. | reverse complement strand
TCAGCCGCGATCCCGCGCCGCCGTCGATTGCCTATATTCGCACGTCGGGCGGAATTTTTCTCGACATGATGATTCACGATTTCGACATGGCGCGATTCCTGATTGGCGACGAGGTGGAAGAGATTTACACGACGGGAGGCGTGCTGGCCGAACCGGAGATTGGCGAGGCGGGCGACCTGGATATGG
Source organism: Occallatibacter sp. (assembly GCA_049512795.1). Classification (GTDB taxonomy): domain Bacteria; phylum Acidobacteriota; class Terriglobia; order Terriglobales; family Acidobacteriaceae; genus Telmatobacter. The sequence continues at coordinate 4,122 of JBEKWT010000300.1, read as the reverse complement.
CGGTGGTGGTGTTGCGCTTCAAGAAAGGCGCGATCGGCACGATCGATAACAGCCGCAAGGCGGTGTTTGGCTACGACCAGCGGGTGGAGATTCTGGGCACCAAAGGCAAGATCGAGAGCGAGAATCGATTCCCGAACGAGGTTGTGGTCAGCACCGGCGAGTCTATTTACAGCGACCGGCCGCTGGAGTTCTTCATGGACCGCTATCCGGAGAGTTTTGCGCGGGAGGTGGCGGAGTTTGTGCAGGCGGTGATCGAAGACAAGCCGACGCCGGTGACGGGAGCGGACGGCCGCGTGCCGGTGGTGATGGCGCTGGCGGCGAAGAAATCGTTTGACGAACACCGGCCGGTGAAGCTCGCCGAGGTATCGGCGTGAAAAGATCGAATCTGATTTGCATTCTGACTGACGTGCACCTTTGGGTGCCTGTTGTCGTGCTCATACTAGGGACCACGCTGCTGATGACGTTGAGGTGAACGGATGAGCAAGACGACGACCGCTGCGGGAGCGCGGTCCACTATTTCTCTACACAAGCTGGGCGTGTTCTGCGGGCTTTCGGCGGCGGTGTGGCTGGGAAGCGCGGAAGCGCCGACGAAGCTGGTGAACGAAGGCTTCTCACCGTTCCTGATCTCGATGGGGATGGTGATGGGCGCGTTTGTAGCGCGCTGGACGATTCCCACGATGCTGAAGGGCACGGGATTCGTGTTTGACGATCTCAAGCAAAAGCCGCACCTGATGGTGTGGGCGCTGGTGGGCGGAATGCTGTGGGCCGTTGCGAATACGCTGACGATTTTTGCGGTGCGCAACGTGGGGCTGGCGATTGCGTTTCCTCTGTGGAATACGAATAGCCTGGTGGGACTTTTCTGGGGCTGCCTGCTGTTCAAGGAACTGCGCGGCTCGAGGGCGAAGGACTGGGCCAAGGTGATCGGCGGCGCCGCAGCGATTGTGAGTGGCGCGGCGGTTCTGGCCGTGGCTACGGCGCAGCAGAATGCGGGCACGCCGGGCAAGGCGGCCATCGGCATTATTGCCGCGCTGGGCGCGGGCGTGCTGCTGGGCACGATGTACATTCCCTACCGCAAGGCGTACATCAGCGGGATGAATCCGCTGTCGTTCGTGACGATTTTCACGTTTGGCGAACTGGGGACGGTGTTCCTGCTGGGATGGATTTTTTACGGCGGCACTGGGCCGCTGTTTGCCGAGCTCAATCGCGCGCGGCCGATGCTGTTCTGGCCGTTCGTGGGCGGATTCTGCTGGGTGATCGGCGACCTTTTTCAAAATTATGCGGCGAAGTATATCGGGATCGGACGAGGGATTCCGCTCTCGAATACCAACCAGCTTTGGGGATTGGCGTGGGGCGCGCTGGTGTTCGGCGAATTTGTGGGACTGACAACTGGCGGAAAATTTCTGATCATGACCGGATCGATCATCATGATCGCCGGCGCGGTGTCGATCAGCATGGCTGCTCCGCCGCCCGGGGAGATGACGAATTGGAACGCGGCGATGCACCGCGAGTGCGACCGCTATGGACTGGATCGGGAGAACGTGGCGGCGGTTGTGGGTGGAAACGATCCGCTGGCCGACAACAAGCATCCGCGGCGGTGGTGGGAGATTCTGATCGTATGCGTGGCGAGCGGCATCTTCGTGTGGCTCGCGGTGGGTACGCGCGCACAGCACATTTATGTGAACCTGCCGTGGATGATGGTGCTGATTGTGGGTACGATTATTCCGCTGGGGCTGTGCGGGACACTGCTGTGGAGAAGGACGCGATTCTCGTAGGCGGCTGGTTAAAGAGGAAACTGCGCCGGATCGTCCTGCCATGGGTTGAAGACAGCCGCTCCACTGCGAGCAACATGAGCAACGTTGCGGGTTGCGAGATAGAGGTCGTGCTCGATCGCCGTGGCTGCCATCAGAGTATCGACGACCGACGGGGAGTGGCCTGTGATGCGTTTCACTTCCCCGCTGATCGCTCCCCAGCGAAGCACGATGGCGTCGGACGCGGATAGGATCCGGCCGGAAAATCGGGCCTCCAGAGCGATAACGGCCCGCTCGAAACGAGGACGAAGTTTGTCGCCGGGAGGCAGATTCTGAATTCCTTTGTAATATTCGGCGATGGCAAGGATGCTCAGGAAGAGCTTGTTTTCCGGCTGAGAGCCGATCCACTTGACAACCCTGGGGTCGGGTTTGGCGCCGCTCACTTCTGAGATGACGTTGGTGTCCAGCAGCCACCCGTTCACAGGTCGACTTCCCTTCCGCTGTCGTGTTCGCGCTCGACGTCAAGCAAGGACAAGTCGAGGCTGCGAAGAAATCGCACAAGAGAGAGCCTGCCCTTCGTCCTGGGCAGAAGCTGCCGGTATTGCTCAGGAGCAAGAATCACTGCAGCCTCCTTGCCACGAACAGTGACCAGTTGCGGTCCAGCGGTTCCCGCCATGCGCACAACTTCACTGAATCGGGCCTTGGCGTCTTCGAGCTTCCACCGCTCCATGGCGGCAATCGCGGGAGAGGCTTTTGCGGATGGTCTGGCGCGCCGGTTGGCGGTGGTCGGCATACAGGATGGCCTCCGAATCAATCTGACTATCTGACTAGATTATACACTTCATCGCAGGGACGACGACGCGGGAAATACGGCCGAGAAACGAACGCTCGCAAGAGGAACTACCGCTGCGGCCGCACCCGATTTAGCTTGTTCATTATAAGTCACTTAACATGACATAGCTTTTCGCATGATGATGAGTGAACCTTGTCACATCTGGTGACGCCTGCCGGGGCATAGAATGACGGCGGTGCGAGGAAGGTGCTCCGCACCTTTGAGCTTTTGGAGAAGCGGATTCTCCCTGCAGATTTCCCAGGTGCGTACATGGCAACAGAAATAGAAGTTGAGAAAAAGACGACGATCGGCGACAAGGTTGCGGAGCTGGCGGCGAGGCGCGCGGAACTTGAGCTGGGCGGTGGCAAGGAACGGATCGACCGGCAACACGCTTCGGGCAAGCTTTCAGCGCGCGAGCGCGTAGAGCGGCTGGTAGACCGCGGCAGCTTTGAGGAGATCGGGCTGTTTAGCCGGCACCGCGCGACGTACTTCGGCATGGCCGAGAAGGAATTGCCGGCCGACGGAGTGGTGACGGGTTGCGCGACTATTGACGGCCGACTGGTGCATCTGGCGAGCCAGGATTTCACGGTGGCGGGCGGAGCCGCGGGCGAGACGCACTGCAACAAAGTGGCCGAGATGATGGCCATGAGCCAGAAGACAGGCAGCCCGTTCGTCTTTATCAACGACTCGGGCGGCGCGCGGGTGCAGGAGGGGATCGACAGCCTGGCGGGATACGCGCGGGTGTTCTATCGCAACGTGATGCTTTCTGGGACGGTGCCGCAGATTTCGCTGATCTGCGGGCCATGCGCGGGCGGCGCGGCATACAGCCCGGCGCTGACGGATTTTGTGATCCAGACCGAGCAGGCGCGGATGTTCATCACCGGGCCGCAGGTGATCAAACAGGTGACGGGCGAAGAGGTGAGCGCCGAGGAGCTGGGCGGAGCGCAATCGCAGATGCACTACTCGGGCGTGGTGCACCTGATCGCGCGCGACGACGATGAAGCGATCGGACTTTGCCGGCGGCTGTTGAGCTTTTTGCCGTCGAACAATGTCGAGGACCCGCCGCGCCTGCCATTCAGCGGGCGCATGCGCGCCGACGCGGAGATGAGCGGGACTGTTCCGGTTGACCCGAAGGTGGCCTACGACGTTCGCGACGTGATTGTGCGCGTGGTGGATAACCAGGATTTTCTCGAGATACAACCGGAGTTTGCCGCGAACATTGTTATTGGTTTTGGGCGATTGCAAGGGCGACCCGTCGGGATAGTGGCCAATCAACCGTGCGTAATGGCCGGCGCGCTGGACATCGATGCGTCGGACAAGTCGGCGCGGTTCGTGCGCTTTTGCAACGCATTCAACATTCCACTGCTGACCCTCGTGGACGTGCCGGGATTTTTGCCTGGCGTGGAGCAGGAGCGCGGGGGAATCATCCGGCATGGGGCGAAGCTGCTGTTCGCCTACTCGGCGGCAACGGTTCCGAAGATCACAGTGGTCCTGCGCAAGGCGTATGGCGGGGCTTACATTGCGATGTGCTCAAAGGGGCTC
>JBEKWT010000299.1:0-6052 GCA_049512795.1 Occallatibacter sp. | reverse complement strand
TGGCGAAGTTACCAGCGTGAGCCACTCAGGCATTTCTTCGTTGAATCGGCTGCATCCCGCCTCTAAACTAGCCACAACGTTCGTTCCCCCCTGTTGTGGTTCTCGTCCTGCCATTCAATAACAAGAGGTTGCTTTTCCATGCGGCACAAAGGGTGCGGCTCTCTTTACACCCCCGCGTTCGCCCGGCCCGGCACTGCCGGCCATTCCGCCATCGCGCTCGTGTGCGGTATCGGCGCGCTTTTTCTTGTCGCGCCGCGCCTGGCATTGACTCAGGATTCCAACCCGCCACGAGACATGCTCGTACTGCCGCTGGTCTCCGCGTCAGACCACCCCTCCAAGCCGCCCGTGGAAAGCGAGATTACCGTCGAAGGCCTGGTTTCCTACGGCAACTACCGCATCTTTGCTTCCGGCGAGAATTGCAAGATCTACGACGCCGGCATCGAATACGATCGCCACTCCTGGGGCCATTTTCTCAAGGCGCGTGTGGATTACGTCGCAGAAGTGCTGCCGATGGTTCTCTTGAATCAGCCGACGGTGATGAATATTTGGGGCAGTACCGAGAGCGCGAGCCGGAAGACTGTCCCCGGAGTGGACATCTCACCAATTGGCATTCGCTGGCTGTGGCGCGACGGCAAGCGAATCAAACCTTACCTGATGGCGAAGGGCGGCGTTCTCGTATTTGCGCAAAAGCCGCTGTCATCGCAAACAACCTACGAGAATCTCAGCCTGCAGTCGGCCACCGGGCTTGAAGTCCGATTGAATGACCGCTTCGATTTGCGCCTGGGATTGTTCGGCGACTTTCATTTCTCTGACGGCTTCATTGTTCCAGTCAATCCCGGCCTCGACGTGATGAACGCGACGATGGGGCTCACCTATCATCTGGGCAGCAAGCGGCGAATCGCCGCGCACTGATGGCAGTGGGTCAGTCTGAATGTGATTTGAAAGGGCACAACTTCAGTTGTGCCGAAAATTGAATGTAACTTGAAAGGGCACGACTGGTAGGTCGGCGATTCATCCCCGACTTTCGCAAACAAACCAGAAACATCTCCCTAAGGAGCACGAAGTGTCAGGGCACGACTTTAGTCGTGCCGTACAGCGACCCCAACAATGCTCGGGGCTTCAGCCCCTGAGGAAGGTTCTTTCAAACTGACCCACTGCCGCACTGCCGAATTTCTCCTCACAGCAGCGGCAGCTCCTTGCTCAGCCCGGAATCGATAAGGTCCGCACGCAGCTTTTCCACCGTCGAGAAAATCAATCCCTTCATTCCCATCTTTGCGGCAGTCTCAACATTCTCCGCCTTGTCGTCGAGGAAGAGCGTCTCCTCAGGTCGCGTTCCCAGCCGCTCCAGCGCATAGCGATAAATCGCCGGGTCGGGCTTGGCGACGCGAAGTTGATAGCTCCACACCAGCACATCAAATCGCCCAAGCCAGTCCAGTTCGCGCACCATGTGCTCGTGCACCGCGTCGCCCATATTGGAAACGATGGCCGTCAACAAACCGCGCTGTTTGATCTTGAGTTGCCACGCCAGCATTGCTCGATCTCCGCGCGTCCACATCCGAGCGTCCCACAGATTCAGCTCTGCGATCGCCGGCTCGCCCAGCTCAAGCCCTGTTTCACGCGCGAGCTTCCGCCAAAACTCGAGACCCGTCATCTTCCCTTCGTCGTAAGCCTGCCGATCCGCCCAATACAATCCGTCGAGCCGATCCGAAGAGCCCGTCAACACTCTTCCATAATCGAAAATCACCGCACGCAGTGCCAACGTCACCTCGCCAACATCACTTCGCCAACTTCAATTCGCGAATGTCGCATGAATAGCCAGTCATTTATCGCACATGTATCGCCCATGTATCTTTGGAGTGAGCGCTTCTCCATTGTGCATGATCATCGGCAACCTCCCAGCCCGCGACGCGGGCGGAATACGGTAGCCCCCAGTCGCGAGACTGGGGATCGCATCGGAGATCGGACGCCAGCCCGCTTGAGCGGGCGAAAGAAATATGGCTGGCGACGAAGGGGACGAAAAACGAACGCTCCGCGGGACCCACTGCATGCGCTTTTCCGAACGAACCAACTGGAACACGGAAACTACCGACCTCGCTCGCGCGCACCGCGACCGCATCGCAGCCGGCCTGCCCATCGCCGATCTCACGCAGTCGAATCCCACGCGCTGCGGCTTCGCCTACCCACCGTCCCTGCTCGCCGCGCTCACCGATCCCCGCGCCCTCGTCTACGACCCCGAGCCCTGCGGCCTTCTCCCCGCTCGCCAGGCCGTCGCGGCATACTATGCCGACCACGGCGTCGCACTCGATCCCCGGCAGATCGTCCTCACCACCAGCACCAGCGAGGCCTACAGCTTTCTCTTCCGCCTGCTCTCAGACCCCGGCGACGAAATCCTCATCCTGCAGCCCGGCTACCCCCTCTTCGACTTCCTAGCCGCCCTCGACGACGTCCGCCTCATTGCCGTGCCGCTGGTCTACGAGAACGGCTGGCAAATCGACCCCGAAAGCATCCGCCGCGCCATCACACCGCGCACGCGCGCAATCGTCGTCGTGCACCCCAACAATCCAACCGGCCACTTCACCAAACCATTCGAGGCCGAGCAACTCGCCCGCCTCTGCCGCGAGTTCCGCCTCTCCCTCATCGTCGACGAAGTCTTCCTCGACTACAGCTTCGGCCCCAACCTTGCGGACTCGAGTTTGACCACGCAACCCGACAGCTTTACGCCGCCGCCCGACAACCCCGCGCAGCCCGCGAACCCCACCGCACAACCAATCACACTCTCCGCGCAACCCGCCACATTCGCCCGCGGCCTCGAAGGCGTCCCCGTCTACGTCGTCAGCGGCCTCAGCAAAATTGCCGCCCTCCCGCAGATGAAGGCCGCCTGGATTGCCGTCGTCGGCCCCGAATCAAACCAGGCCCTCGCCCGCCTGGAAGTCATCGCCGACACCTTCCTCTCCATGAACGCTCCCGTCCAGTGGGCGCTGCCCGCGTGGCTCGCCGGCCGCTCCGCCATCCAGCAGCAGATCCGCAGCCGAGTCGCCGCCAACCTCGCCGTCCTGGACTGCGCACTCGACCACAATCCCAATCCCAGCCCCAATCACGAACCCGACGCCCTCCACGCCGTTCAGCGCCTCGCGCTCGAAGGCGGCTGGTACGCCATCCTCCGCATCCCCGCCCTCCAACCCGACGACCACACGGTTCTGGCTCTCCTCAATCGCGGAGTCTGGGTCCATCCGGGCTACTTTTTTGGCCTTCCAGAAAGCGGCTGGCTCGTTCTCAGCCTGCTCCCGCCTGAGCCCGAATTTAGTAACGGAGTTGCCATCCTGATTGACTACTTGGGAACGAATCACGGTCGTAACCGTTGAGGCCGGCAACAACAACCATCTCTTAAACTAATCCCCATAACTTATTGAAAATATTCACTCGTCAGCAAGATCCGCCCCGCCCGCCTCACCCTGCAAAAACGGATTCCCCTCCCGCTCCTCGCCAATCGTCGTCAGCGGCCCATGCCCCGGCAACACCCTCGTCTCATCGGGCAGCGCCAACACTCGCGTCCGCAGCGACGCCATAATCTGCTCAAAATCTCCGCCCGGAAAATCCGTCCGCCCAATGCTGCCGGCAAACAGCGTGTCCCCGGCAATCAGCAGCTTCAGCGGCGCAAAGTGCAGGCAAATCGACCCCTGCGTGTGCCCCGGCGTGTGCAGCACCTGCGCCGGATAATGCTCCAGACCCACCACCTGGCCCTCGGCCAGCCCTTCGTCCGGCGGCGCCGTCTCCGGAGCCCGCACGCCGAGCCACCTCGCCTGCTCCTCCATCATGTCAAGCTGCGGCAGGTCTCGCTCGTTCATAAAGATCGGCGCGCCCGTCAGCCGCTTCAGCTTCAGCGCTCCGCCAACGTGGTCAATGTGGCCATGCGTCACCAGAATCTGCTTCAGCTTCAGCCCCTGCTCATTCAGCCGCTTCGCGATCCGGCTCACATCTTCTCCGGGATCGATCACGATCGCCTCGCGGCTTCCCTCATCGCCCAGAATCGTGCAGTTACAGGCCAGCGGACCAACAGGAAACGACTCGAAGATCATGCCTTCATTCTAGGCGGAGCTACCCCGCCGCTGCCGCGTACTTTCTTCCTCGAAGAACAGGCCCGCGCGGTGGCCTTCGCCCCCAGCCCGCATAGCGGGCGGCATCGGGTAGCCCCAGTCGTAAGACTGGGGAACAAGCGCCGGCTCGGAGCCTGAGCCCGCTTCAGCGGGCGTAACACCCATGGCCCGCGACCGGAAATCAAGAATGAGGGACTCGCGCCCACCAGCCCGCCGCGACGAACTCCGTGCCAAAGCCACCCGCTCACGCTTGCGGCAAAAAATACGCATCGACCGCGCGCATCAACGCATCACGATTGATTTCCGGCGGCCGGTCTTCGTATTGAGCGGCCCACAAAACCTGGTTCACAAGATCCCGCGGCTGGCACGCCCGCAACTCCAGCTGCCTCGTGTCGCGAATCATAACGATCAGCTCATCCAGCAGCCCAGCGTCGGCTTCCAGGCCATGGTCGGCGGCAACGCGCCGGAAAATCTCTGAGAACTGTCCGTCTGAAATCGCGCCCAGCCCGATCTTCGTTTGGATCCTGCGCATGAACGCCGGGTCCATCACCTTCGCCGGATCGATGTTTGACGCAAATACCACCAGCATTTCAAACGGGATCTCAATCTTCATTCCGCCCACCAGCGTCAGAAACTCGATCCCGCGGTCAAGAGGAACAACCCAGCGATTCAGCAATTCGTCAGGGGCCACTCGCTGCCGCCCGAAATCGTCAATAATCAGCACCCCATTGTTGGCTTTCATCTGCGGTGGCCCGTCATAGCATTTTGAAATTGGATTGAATTGCAGATCGAGCATTTCGATCGTCAACTCTCCGCCGACCGTAACCGAAGGCCTATGGCAGCGCACCCAGCGCTCATCCCGACCCTCAACTTCCGGTTCCTCCGTGCGCTTATGAATCGCCGGATCGAACACCGTAATAATCTGGCCATCAACTTCCAGAGCATAGGGAATCCATACCCCATCCTTGGCCAGCACGCGCGACAACGTCTCCGCAGCGGCAGTTTTTCCAACGCCCGGCGGGCCATAGAGGAAGATTCCCGACCCCGAGTTGATTGCCGCTCCAAACTGCGCCAGGGTTTTCGGGTCCATCACCAGGTGCGCGAACGCCTGCTCCACATCCTCCTGGTGAACCTTCACCTTGCGCACGCTCTGCTTCTTCACTTGCTCAACGTAGCTGGCCAGCGTCACCGGCGCTGCTCCCGCATAGTGGCTCTGCGCCAGCAGTTCCAGCGCCCGCGCTCTGCCTTGAGACGTGATGGCAATCTCGGCAACGGTGGCGCTCATTCCAGTCACTTCTACTAGTAGCTTCGTGCGCAGCCGGCGAAACAGTTCCTCCGCAATCTCGTAGCTCAGCCGAATCTTCTGGGAGAGATCGAGGACCGAGAATGGACCTGACAGATAAAGAGTCTTTAACGCGATATCTTCGAGAATTGTCTCCCGTACACCGGCCTCTGCAATGGTCCTGGGCTTGTCTTCCGGGCTGGTAAGCGGCGCGGTTTTAAGAAAATCCTGTGCCTGCACTGTGGTGTTCATTTTGCCTTTCCGGATTCTTGCAAATACTCTTCGAGAGTCACACCGGAGCGCTGTCGATCTCCCTTCCCTTCCCATCCAGCATGCGCGGCAAAGGGTTTTCAGGTTCGCTGGCTAAACGTCTCGAAGATCCCCGCTCCATTGTAGGCGGAGCTACCCCGCAGTGGACGGGGTTAGCGGGTTTGCGGTGTCGCGGCGGCTGGCGCGTGGTGCACCCGGCGCCCAGCGTCCGTGGCGCAACGCGGAAAGCCGGGCGCTTCGCTTCACTTGGCGATGCAGTGATAGTTGATGTAATAAGTCTTCCCTGCGCTCAGGGCTGACTCTGAGACGCCAAGTGTTCCCAAAGAAAAATTGGTCCAGGTGAACACGTCACTTGCAGTCGATGGAGTCTTGTCCTGCATCCCTGTCAGGGGACCCCAAGTGCCGG
>JBEKWT010000298.1:0-4360 GCA_049512795.1 Occallatibacter sp. | reverse complement strand
CAAACCAGCGCCCGCTCAATCTCACCGCGAAAAGCCGCCACACTCTTCTCGCGAACCTCGCTCGACTGGCTGCAAACGTTCACCAGATAGCTCGTGTGGATCACCAGGGGCCCTACATCGAGCTTGGCCCGCAGCTCGTGCATTCGTTCCGCCTGCTTTGGGTCCACCTTCGGCGCGCGCCACATGCGCGGGCTCGAAGAAAAGATCTGGAACGTATTGGCGCCGATCTTCACCGCGCATTCCACGGCGTTCGACGCCCCGCCCGCCGTCCCCAGGTGCACCCCAATCCGCTTGGCCATGCGATCAGTCTAATGGGCGACACCGGCGCGGCCAGGACGAGTGCTTCAAATCGCAATGCGTGTTTCGATCGCGTCGTAGTCGGCTCGGACGCCTTTGGAAGTGCTGTCCAACAGGCCAGCCCCGGCCAGCGCCTGCACATCGGCGTGAACATTGCTGTAGTCGCGGCCCAGCGCCTTTGCCAGCGCGCGGATGCTGGTGACAGGATTGCGGCGGACGTAGCTGAGCAATTCCATAGCACCCCAAGAGATGTCAACCCCTTTGATCCTTCTTTTCGGCTCTAAATCTCTGAAAACAAGCACGAAAGATTTCTCCCAAGTTTGCCGATCATTTCCCGCTTTGAGAGCATACTCATTCCATGATCGACGCTCAGGCGACAACAACTCCATCATCGGCGGCTTGCAAGCTGCCTTTCCACTCCCTGCTGGCTGCTCCCTGCTCACAGGCCTTCAACTCCCCCGCGGCTCGGGGGTCGGAAATTAATTAAATAAAAAAATTCATCGCCAAAAAGACGCGAAATTGCACTTAACTATCATGGCATCAGCAAAACTACTTGAAAATCGTCGAAGGATTTCGACAAATTTGGCCGAGTTTAGTAGTCAAAACGGCCCGCGCATGACCACAAATCGCCTCGAAAAGCCATCTATGCGTCACGCCTATCTTCGCCGCATATTCGCTCTTGCCGTATAATCCATCTATGGACTTCCAGCTCGTCACCAGCTACAAGCCGAGGGGCGATCAGCCGCGGGCCATCGACCAGCTTATGGAGGGGCTTGCCGCTGGCGAAACGCACCAGGTGCTGCTCGGTGTAACCGGCTCGGGCAAAACCTTCACCATGGCCAAGGTCATCGAGCAGTCCAACCGGCCGGCGTTGATTTTGGCCCACAACAAGACGCTCGCCGCGCAGCTTTACCACGAGTTCAAGCAGTTCTTCCCTTCGAATGCGGTCGAATACTTCGTCAGCTACTACGACTACTACCAGCCGGAGGCCTACATTCCCGCCGGCGATCTCTACATTGAAAAGGAAGCCACGATCAACGAAGAGCTCGACAAGCTGCGTCTCTCGGCCACGCGCTCGCTCTTCGAGCGGCGCGACGCGATCATCGTAAGTTCGGTGAGCTGCATCTACGGCCTCGGTTCGCCCGAGGCCTACTACGGAATGTTGCTTCTTCTCGAAAAGGGCCAGCACATCAGCCGCAAAGACATTACGCGGCGGCTCGTCGAGATTCTCTACGAGCGCAACGACACGGACTTCCGACGCGGAACCTTTCGCGTGCGCGGCGACGTGATCGAAGTCTTCCCCACCTACGACGAGAACGCCTATCGCATTGAGCTATTCGGCGATGAGATCGATTCTCTTTCCCAAATTGACCCGCTCTTCGGCACGGTGAAGCAGAAGTACTCGCGGCTGCCCATCTATCCCAAGAGCCATTACGTCGTCCAGCCCGAGCGCAAGGCTGAGGCCGTCGACTCCATCGTGGCCGAGCTGAACGAGTGGGTCGCGCACCTTGAGTCGGAAGGCCGTGCCGTTGAGGCCCAGCGCGTCCACCAGCGCACGCGCTTTGACCTCGAGATGATCAAGTCGATGGGCTACTGCCACGGCATCGAGAACTACTCGCGGCACTTCAGCGGGCGTCTGCCGGGAGAACCGCCGCCCACGCTGCTCGACTATTTCCCTCGCGACTTCCTCCTGTTCGTCGATGAGAGCCACGCCACAATTCCGCAGGTGCACGGCATGTGGCACGGCGATCGCAGCCGCAAACAAACTCTCGTCGACTACGGATTCCGCCTGCCCTCGGCGATGGATAATCGGCCGCTCAAGTTCGAGGAGTTTGAGACTCGGGTTCATCAGACAATCTACGTCTCCGCGACGCCGGGCCCCTTCGAGCTCACACGCTCGGCCGGTGTTGTCGTCGAGCAGGTCATCCGGCCAACCGGCCTAGTCGATCCCGAAGTTGAAATTCGTCCCGTCAAAGGCCAGATCGACGACCTGCTCGCCGAGATTAGGGACCGGGCCAAGCGCGGCGAGAGAGTTTTAGTCACGACGCTGACCAAGCGCATGGCCGAAGACCTGGCCGGCTACTACACAGAAGTGGACGTGCGTTGCCGCTACATGCACTCCGAGATCGAGACGCTTGAGCGCGTGAAGCTGCTGGCAGGCCTGCGCAAGGGCGAATTCGACGTGCTGATTGGCATCAACCTGCTGCGCGAGGGGCTCGATCTCCCCGAGGTGTCTCTGGTGGCGATTCTCGATGCGGACAAGGAGGGATTCCTGCGCTCAGCTGGATCGCTGATCCAGACCATGGGCCGGGCAGCGCGACATCTCGAGGGCAGGGCCATCCTTTACGCGGACCGAATCACGGACTCCATGCGCCGGGCGATGGACGAGACCGATCGGCGACGCGCAATCCAGCGCGCATACAACGAAGAGAACGGCATCACACCGCAGTCCATCCTCAGCCAGGTGGAGATGGGACTGGCGCACATCCTCAAGGCCGAGTACGGCGATGTCGAGGAGGAAGAGATGGCCGGAATTCCCGAGTTCAACAAACAGGAGGAACTGGACGCCTATATTGCAAAACTCGAGACCGACATGCGCGAGGCTGCAAAGAAGTTCGAGTTCGAAAAGGCGGCTCGCCTGCGCGATAGCATCAAAGAGCTTCGCGACAAGGAATTTCTCTTTGGGTAACGTACGCCGCGTAACCATGCCGCGTCACCACGCGGGCAACTCGGAATCTCGGTTCGATTCGAATCCAAAGCAGGCAACCAAGAGCGGTGTTGTCACCATCTCAGCTATCGAGATAGTAAATATTTTCAGGCGCTTAACGGGATCGGATGCGTCAGACAGGGCTCCATGGTAACCATTCTTCTCGTCGACGACGATCCCCTCCAAGCGTCGCTTATGATGTCGCTCCTTGGTAGTCGCTTTGGCAGCGTGCGCCGGGTAAACGATGCTGCTGAAGCCCTTTGTCTGATCGAGCAACCGGAGTTCGCCGGCAACCTTGGCCTTGTCATCACCGGGCATCACACCCCGGGCATCGGCGGCCCGGCCTTTGTAGCCGAATTACGCTTGCGGAAGCCGGGTTTGCCTGTACTTGTCCTGGCGGCGAAGGACGCAGCTCCCTCCGAGTATTCCGATGCGCATGTCGTTTTCCTACCCCGCCAAGTCGGGGGCGACAAGATGCTGGCCATCACCGGCCAAATGCTTTCAGGCCAGACGAAATCTGTCGCCTAAGCAGCAAGCCCAATCAATCCTGCCCAGATGTCTCTCCTAGTGTGAGCCAAATCACACGTAGAACCCCTATCATGGATGGAGAATTAGCTCGTCCGTTGGAAGGTATCCGGCCTTCCGCGTGCGTGCGACAATCATCCTGGAGCGCTGATGGCCACGTTTGGCAGCTTTTGTCTTCTTATCGCTTTAGTTCTGGCCGCTTACAACCTACTCGCGGGAGCGGTGGCGTTGCGACTAATTGCCACGGGCCAGAAGGCGCGAATCTCCCCGGAGCGCCTGGCCGATACTGCTCGCCGGGCTGGAATTGCGGGGTTCGTGGCCGTCACCGGGGCCGCGTTTGCTCTCATCTGGTCGGTCTTTACCAACGATTTCTCCATCACCTACATCCTTGAACACTCCAACCGGGCGCTGCCGATCCCATACAAGTTCGCTGCGCTGTGGAGCGGCCAAGAGGGATCGCTGCTTTTGTGGGCGTGGTTGCTGGGAACATACGGCTTCGTTCTCCGCCTGACCCACAAGACGGATGTCAAGCTCTACGCATACGCGGGCACGATTCTGTCCGGCATACAGGTGTTCTTCCTGTCTGTGCTGGTCTTTGCCGCGCCTCCGTTCTCTCTGCTCCCGGGCTATGTGGCTGGCGGGCCGGTTCCGCCCGACGGCAACGGACTCAATCCCCTGCTCCAGTACCCGGAAATGGTGATTCATCCGCCCATGCTTTACCTCGGCTACGTGGGCTTCTCGGTACCTTTCGCCTTTGCGCTGGGCGCACTAATGATGCGCTACCCCGGCGAGAAGTGGATCAAGATCACTCGTGTGTGGACCATGGTGACA
>JBEKWT010000297.1:0-4366 GCA_049512795.1 Occallatibacter sp. | reverse complement strand
CTTCAGGTAGTAGGAGTGACGCTTCACTTCCTTGATGATGTCCTCCTGCTGCACCTTCCGCTTGAATCGGCGCAAAGCATTTTCCAGCGGTTCGCCTTCCTGTACGCGAACCTCCGCCAAAGGATTCCACCTCCAAACCTGCCTGTAAGGCTCCATTTATCATACGCGAGTTCCGATTGAGGAGCCAACTGGACATTTTCATCCGGACGCGCGCTCGCTGCTCACCGCCTCGCGCTGGCTACCCGCCGCGGGCTATTAAACTCTCAAAAAGAGGTCTCCGCAGAGGTTTCCATGCTCCGAAGCTATCAGGGCCATTCGCCAACAATCCCTTCGAGTTGCTACATCGACCCCTCCGCCCAAATCCTCGGCGACGTGGTGCTCGGCGAGCGCTCGTCGGTGTGGATGAACGCCGTTCTGCGCGGTGACGTCAACTCCATCCGCGTTGGCTCCAACTCCAATGTCCAGGACTGCTCCGTCCTCCACGGCCAGCGCAACCTCTATCCGGTCATCGTGGGCGACTGGGTCACCATCGGCCACAATGCCACCGTCCACGGCTGCGTGGTCGAGGATATGTGCGTCATCGGCATGGGAGCCACTATCCTCAACAACAGCCGCATCGGCGAGGGCTCGATCATCGCCGCCGGCTCCGTAGTTCCGGAACATACCGTCGTTCCGCCGCGCACGCTCTGGGCCGGCGTTCCCGCCAGGCTGCGCCGCGAACTCTCCGACAAAGACCGTGCCCTCATCCTCGAATATGCTAAGAACTACCTCGACTACGTCGAAATCTATCTGAAGAATCCTCCGCAGACACTCTGACGCGTGTTGTCCGGTTCAACGGCGAATAATCGCCGCGAAAAAGAACGCAACGTCATTTCTGCGCACTTCATCGAGAAAATGTGCCCAGTTTCATTGACATTTACCGGCTTGGAATAGTCGGATAGTAATCATCCGATTTCGCCGGTTTTCATTTGAACTCATGCAAGAATTCGTGATCGTTCCCCGCCCAAATTGCCCCCGCACCCCCAGCCCATCACGGCATGGGCTGCCCCGTCCTAACTTGTTAGGGCGGGAACCGAAGGTCTCCACCGCCACAGACCATGGCAAGTTGTCCCTCGCGCCGTTTCTCGCAACTTTAATTCTCGCCATCAGCGCTTGCGTTCACGCGCAAATGGCGTCTGCACCCAACGCCCCTCAGACAAATATTCCGGATCCCGCTTCACTTCCCGATGCCCCATCGCCGCAGCCGTCTCCGCAGGACGAAGTTTCGATCCGCAATCTGCCGCGCAATTTCCTCCACGATCAGGCAGCCATCTGGACCAGCCCTGTGCGCCTGCGTCCGCGCGACCTCGAATGGCTCGTCCCGCTCGCTGCCGCCACCGGCGCGGCCCTCGGCACTGATCACTACGTCATGACGCAAGTCGTTTCCGAGAATCCAAGCTTCAACCAGGCGAGCATCAACGCTTCGAACGCGATGGTATACAGCCTTGTTGCGACACCGGCTGTGTTGTATGGATTCGGCCAATTCCGGCAGGACAACCACGCGCGCGAAGCCGGCATCCTTACTGCTGAGTCCATGCTTGACGGCGTCGTTGTTGAGCAGGGCCTGAAGCTTGCCCTCTGGCAAGAGCGCCCCTATCAGGACAATGCGAGAGGAAAGTTCTTTCAATCGAGCGCAGGCGTCGACTCCGCGTTTCCCTCTTCCCACACGCTGATTGCCTTTTCAGCCGCATCAGCGCTCGCCGCCGAATACCCCTCCCGCTGGGCCCAATTTGCGCTCTACTCGGCGGCAACGGGAGTGGGAATCACCCGAGTCCTTGGCCAGGAGCACTTCCCCGCCGATGTGCTCGTCGGCGGCGCGCTCGGATGGCTCGTCGGACACAATGTCGTCAAGCGCCACCGTCATTCCACGCGGGAACTCGTGACGCGCCATCAACGCTGATGACCGCGGTCGAACCCTCACTAGTGCGAACTGCGAACCGACCCCTGACCTTCGTCCTTTGTTTTCTTGTTCCCTTGTTCCCTTGGTACCTGCTTTTCTCACACCGGCAGCGGATTCCTGTTCGAAAAAAACTTCCGCTGGTGCCAGTAGGGGTAAACCGGCTCACGATCGCTCGCCTTATCCAGCGCAGCCACCTGCTCGGCGCTCAGCTTCCATCCCGCCGCGCCCAGGTTTTGCCGCAACTGCTCTTCGTTCCGTGCGCCCACAATCACCGATGAAACCGTCGGCCTTTGCAACAGCCAATTGAGCGCAACCTGCGGAATCGTCTTCCCTGTCTCTGTCGCAACTTTGTCCAGAGCGTCGACAACCGTGTAGAGATACTCGTCGGGCATCTGCGGTCCGGCGTCGGCAATTGTGTGCAACCGGCTCACGTTCGGCAGAGGCTGGCCGCGGCGGATCTTGCCCGTCAGCCGTCCCCACCCCAGCGGGCTCCAGATAAGTGCGCCGACCTTCTGATCGAGCCCGAGCGGCATCAGTTCCCACTCGTACTCGCGCCCGATCAGCGAGTAGTACACCTGGTGCGCGACGAACCTCGTCCACCCGTAGCGATCCGCCACCGCCAGCGACTTCATCAGGTGCCAGCCTGAGAAATTCGAGCAGGCGATGTATCGCACCTTGCCCTCGCGGACAAATCTGTTCAGCGTGTCCTGCACCTCTTCGATTGGCGTCAGCGCGTCGAAGCCGTGCAGATGATAGATGTCGATGGTTTCGGTGCCGAGCCGCCGCAGGCTCGCCTCAAGCGCGCGCCGCAAGTGGTAACGCGAGGAGCCCACTTCGTTCGGCCCCTTGCCAGTCGGAAATCCCGACTTGGTCGAGATCAGCGCCTTGTCTCGCTTGCCTGCGAGAGCCTTTCCGAGGATCTCTTCCGAGCGGCCTTCGGAGTAGCCGTCGGCCGTATCGAACAGGTTGACCCCTGCTTCCAGGCAGATATCGATCTGCCGCCGCGCTTCTTCAACCTCGGTTTCGCCGAACCCCTTGAAAAACTCGTTGGTCCCGCCAAACGTCGCGGTGCCAAAGCTCAACGCGGAAACTTTGAGGCCTGAGCCTCCCAGCAGTCGATATTCCATAGCTTTTTCGATGCGCTCCACCACGCGAGATTTCAGTTCGAGCGCTCTGCGATCACTCCGGCCGCAGATTCAGTCCGAAGTCCGCGGGATCACCGAGCACATTCAGATAGTAATTCTCGTTGGGATAAGGAACGTAAATCCGGTCTGACGGGGCCACCTTGGAGTATTTCTGCCAGCGCGGATCGCTGTGGTCCTCACCGGCCAGATCGGTGAAGGTGAACGTCATCCACGGCCATACGCGAATGTACTCCACCTGGACCTCCGGCACGCGAGCCGTTTCGCTGGTCACTTTGCCGTAAATGCGCACCAGCGCCAGCGCCGGAATCTGCGCGGGATCCACTTTGAGTTTCGCCACAAAGTCGCCGTCGCCGCTCTTTGCCACCAGCATGATGTGGCAATCCGTCATGCCGTCAAAGAAATGGTGCTGCACCAGAAGCGTCACATCTCCGCCGCTCTGCCCCGGCGTCACAATGCCGCGCACAATCCCGAACCACGCCACATACGTGCCGGTTTTGCCGTGCATCGTGTAGTTGCCGCCGAATGCCGTGTCGTTGGTCTTTTCCGCTTCGTTTAGGCGGGAAAAGAAAGGCGCCTCACCCGCAATCGGCCTATACGCGCAGGTCGCCAAAGTGTCGGTGGGCTTGAGCTCCTTTACCGGCTGCACGTCAACAGGAGTTTGCGTGGCGGGGGTTTGCGCCTTCACGCACAGAGTCAATGCGCCAATCGCCGCGAGTACCAGCACAGGCCATCGCGTTGGAGCCCTCATTCCGGACAACCGCTGAAGATTTCGGTGCTTCATTGCAGAAAGTTTAACGCAGAATGGAAGAGCCGCCCATCGCTGCGGCAATGCATCAAGCATTGCTCAACCCAGGCGGCTCGCCCTTCGTCTCTCTAATCCCTGGTCCCTGTCTTTAGCAGCTCAGCACATCCTGCAGCTTGCTCAGCGTGCGATGCAGGTCCTTGTCCGTCCGGCGCTGCTCGTCAATCTTGCCGATCGAGTGCATCACCGTAGTGTGGTGCTTGTTGCCGAACTGGCGCCCGATCTCCGGCAGGCTCGCCTCGGTCATCTGCTTGGCCAGGTACATGGCGATCTGCCGCGGAACGACCACGTTGCGCGAGTTGTTCTTCTGCTTCAGGTCCGCAACGCGCATGCCAAACTGTTCCGCAACTGCGCGCTGAATCGCTTCGATGGTGATCTTGCGCACCTGCATATCGATGAATTGTTTCAGGCACTGCTGCGCGGCCGCCAGTGAAATGTCCATCCGGTTCAGCTGGCACCATGCGATCAGCCGCACCAGAG
>JBEKWT010000296.1:0-4376 GCA_049512795.1 Occallatibacter sp. | reverse complement strand
CCGAGTTGAAACGTATCCGGGTAGAGCTTGTAAAGTGCCGCTGCCACCTCCAGGCCAAGTTCCGGGGCATCGAGTTCATCGCGGTCTGTGACGACAAATTCGACTCCGTGGCACAGCTCACCGTGGAAGGGATAATCTCCTCCGGGTGTGAACTCGACGGGAATGAACCGGACGCCGGGGATCCTGCGGGCATTCAGGTACGAGACCGTCTTCGGTGCATCCATCCAGGGGGAGCCGATCCACTCAAAGGGCGTATCTGTGCCACGGCCGACGCTCAGATTGGTGCGCTCCAGTAAGCCGATGCCTGGATAAAGGGTGGCTTGGTTCAAACTTCGCAGGTTGGGCGACGGATTGATCCACAATTGTCCAGTCGCATCGTACCAATCGGAGCGTTTCCATCCCCGCATGCGAATCACGGTAAGTTGAGTGTCCAAATGTTTCTTGTTTTTGAAATAGGTCGCTAATTCTCCCATTGTCATACCATGACGAATCGGCTCCGAAGTGTAATTGACATAATTTTCGCGGCCCGGGGACGACATCAACCCCTGAACATCGGTCCCATTGATTGGATTCGGACGGTCAAGGACAATAACATCCACATTCGTGCCTGCCGCCGCTTCAAGAAAGTATCCCATCACCGTCTGGTAGGTGTAGAAACGGACACCGGCATCCTGTATATCGATGACGACCGCGTCAAGATTCGCAAGTTGTTGCTTCGTAGGACGCAGTTGTTCCTCTGATTCGCCATAAAGGCTAATCACCCGCAATCCCGTTGCCGGATCACGGTCATTGCCGACCGCCTGATCCAGGGCGCCGTTAATCCCATGCTCGGGGCTGAATAGATTCACTACGACGAGTCCCGGAACTGCATGCGCCGCTTCCTTCATCAGGACATCGATCGTTCGAAAACCTCTAAGGTCCACTCCCGTCTGGTTTGTCATAATCGCCAGCCGCAAGCGACCGCCATGTTTTTGGGCGAGCTGGTTCAAGGCAGCAAAGCGATCCTGCTCAAGCACATCAATTCCGTTCAACACCGGCTCCTGTGCCGCACCTTGGGAATTGCCGGCAGCCATGATGAGCATGACAGCCGAAATGAGGCAAGCGCCTTTCCACATCGCGTCAACTCCGATCAAATGAAGTTTACCGAAAAACCCCTTCTTGGTAGCTTCGCTTCCTATTTAGCCGCCTGCTTGCTCCCGATGTGGGCCCTTTACCGCAGGAAGATCTTCGTGAAGGTATAATTTGCCCGCGCGCAAATTCGTCCGCTCACGCGCACTCTGCGGACGGCCAACCTGAGTCGAAAGATCAACCACAATGGAACCGGGATACCTATGAGATTAGTTCACGTGGCATGGGCATTCATCTTATGCGGCACTGCGGCCGCCGCGCAGACCGCGAGCTGCAGCCTGCAGGATTGGAAGGGTATCGTGGGCGTGAGCGTAACAGCGAACCGCGATTCCGTAGAAGTGTCGTGGCCTGGCGAGCAGAGCCAGCAGAACCGGGCGCGCTTCGCCCTGCGCAACGGCCAGCCGGTTATCGCGGAGCTTGCGGCCCGCAAACCCGGCGGCGCGTGGATCGTTCTTGGCAAGGACCTGACGCCGGATTTTCAAGTCACCACCGGCCGCCGCCGCATCTCCACCACCGAACTCGACATCCTGAAGACGCTGCACAACGACACGCCCGAGGCCGAGAACGAATACAAATGGAACGTCTTTTGGGATGCGCCGTTGGAAATTCCCGGGCTTGACTCGCATCTCGTCGGTCCGGGCCGCACGCCCGACGAAGTGAAGCGCACGACGGTGAGCTACAACTCGAACACTTGCAAAGTGACAAGCGATGGCGGCCGTGTCAATGTCGACTTCAACGGCCTCACGCTTGGCCTCTTTTCCGGCGATCTTCAGTTCACCGCTTACAAGGGCTCCAATCTTCTGCGCCAGGAGGCGCTGGCCGAAACCGATGCGCCGGATGTCGCTTACATTTACAAAGCCGGCCTGAAAGGCTTTTCAATTCACCCGGACACGAAGCTCGAGTGGCGCGACGATGCCGAAGTGTGGCAGGAGTACGATTTCGGCGGCGATATCAATGAGCGCCCCGTCGGCCTCCAAGCCCGTAATCGCCTTGAGATTCTCGACGCCGGCCCCGGCTCGCTCGCCATCTTTCCCCCGCCGCACAAATTCTTCTTTGCGCGCGAGAACGAGGTCAACCTCGGCTACGTTTACTATCGCAAGGACAGCGACAGTCAATTCTCCTTGGGCGCAATGCAGCCTGAGCACGGCCAGGGCTATGCGCCCTGGGGCGTCTCTGCCGAGGTGTGGGACCGGCGCGTCCGCGTTGCGCGCTCGCAAATCTATAACTACGCCCTCTACAATGCACCTCCCGGCACCATGCAGCACATGGCCGTTTACTACTTCCTGAGCGCCGCAGGCTCCCATCAGACGCAGCAGCAGGTGATGGCCTACACGCACAACGACAGCTACAAACCGGTTCCCGGCTTCAAGACGGTCACTGGCCACTTCCATCTCGAATTCAACGAGATGATTCGCGATCGCGGTACTTCCGACTTCATGCCCACGTGGGTTCCTGTCTTTCGCGGGCTCGGCATCAACATCGTCTATCTTGCCGACTTTCACGACGACTCCGACTTCGGCGATCCCGGCCCCAAGCGCTTCTATGAGCAAAGGCTCTACTTTGAGGGCGCGCGCAAGATGAGCGACAAGAATTTCCTCATCATTCCCGCAGAAGAAGTGAACAGCTACCTCGGCGGCCATTGGTACCTGATGCTGCCCAGGCCGGTCTATTTTTCTCACGCCATTCCGCGGCCAGCCAACCAGACCTTCGAAGAGAACGACCCGACTTACGGCCCCGTCTACCATCTCGGCTCGATCGAAGACGTTGAGAATTTCGTCAATCGCGAGCAGGGCATCCTCTGGACGGCGCACCCGCGCACCAAAAGCTCTGCCATGTATCCCGACGAATACAAAGACAAGGACTTCTTCCTCAGCGACCGTTTCATCGGCGCCTCGTGGGAGTCGCTGCCCGTCGATCTCTCGCAGGCGCGCCTGTGCGAGGAGCGCTGCTTCGGCGTCAACGACGACATGAGCAACTGGGCTCCCAAACCCAAGTTCATGCTTGCCGAGGGCGACACCTATATGAAGGTTCCAAGCGACGAAACCTATCCAATGCTGGCCATCAACTATCTCAGGCTCGACAAGGTGCCCGCCTACAACGAAAGCTGGGCGCCGGTGGTCGAAGGCATTCGCGAGGGCAACTTCTTTGGCACGACGGGCGAAATTCTCTTCCACAACTGGGGCATCGAAGGCTCGGGCGCAAAGAGCGTCTACACGGCAGGCATTGAGTACACCTTCCCGCTGGACTTCGCCGAACTGGTCTGGAGCGACGGCACAAAAGTCGATCGCCAGATCATCCGGCTCACCGATACCGAGCCATTCGGCACGAAGAACTTCCGCATCACCTTCGACGCGCGCGGCAAGAAGTGGGTGCGCTTTGATGTGTGGGACTCAGCCGGCAACGGCGCGTGGCTGCAACCGGTGACGCCAAAGCAATAATCGAGGCGCTCTCTTGCGCAATGCGTTTTTTCCCCGGCTGACGTAAACTGGTTCTCTGCTTCCATTAAATTATTGTGGAGTCTTCCATGTCCAAGACTGTTTCGTATGCCCAATGGTCTCTGGAACCGTATTGCATCGGCCTCAAGCTCCGCTCCCTGCGTACCGCTAAGCGGCTTACGCTTTCCCGCTTGGCCGCCGAGACGGGCCTTTCCACCGCGCTGCTCTCCAAACTCGAAACCGACCGCATGATTCCCACACTGCCGACGCTCGCCACTATCGCCCGCGTCTATGGCGTAAGCATGAGCTATTTCTTTTCCGAGCCCGCGCGACACGCGCTCTCCATAACGCGCAAGGCGCACTTGCTGGGCGACGGGCGCGGCATGGACTCCGTGAAAGTGACGCCGTTGAATGCCGAAGGCGAAGGATTTCGCCTCCTCGCACAGGTCGTCGAGTTTCCTCCCGGCGGTGCAAACCTCACCGTCAGCGCCTTTCAGGAAACCGGTGCGGTCGTCTACGTGCTTGAAGGGCGCCTGCGGCTGGACGCGGGCGGCATGCACAATGTCCTCGATACCGGCGACTGCGCATGCATGGAAAGCGAAATGCCGATGGCATGGAGCGCGGCCGATAAGCACCGCTGCCGCGTTCTCGCCGTCTTACCCCGGGAAGCGCGCGCCAAGGCCTGATCGAGATTCACCACTCTCTGCGTTGTTTCGAGAGAGACAACCGTCTGTCATCGCTGTGTCCTTCGCTGCATTCCTGTTTGCCGCCCCTCGCCGTCCATCTGTAGCATGGTTTGGAACTTGAAGGACG
>JBEKWT010000295.1:0-5040 GCA_049512795.1 Occallatibacter sp. | reverse complement strand
GGAACCACGTTCGCGCCATTATCGACCGATTGCTCGGGCATGGGCTCCGGCAGGTCGGCAACGGTCAAATGGCGGCGAACGCCGGGGGCCTCGTGTGCCGCGTCAGTGAATGCGGCCTGGCCAGTGAGGACGACGTGCTTGGGAACAGATTTGGCGGCGTCATCCGGCCCCGACGGTGAAGACCCGCCGCCGGAGGCCCCCGCGCCTGCAGCACTTGGGCGGGATGCGGCGAATGCGGCAACGGTGGATGCGAGGACAACAAGGCCGATGAAGGCCGAAGCGGCGGGGAAATGGTGCGGATGTTTCATGAGACCTCTCGATGAGATGAAGTTCAACGGGGAGAAGTGATTCCGGGCCCAGGGCGACTGGAGAACGGCCAACCTGGAGTCATTGTCGACCCGGCCCCATTGTTTCAGATGCACCGGCAAGGGTGGCGGGTTCACGCGGCAGGCAGCTAAACTTCGGCGACCGGTTGGCCCTGTCGCAAAGCTATCGCGAGTCTTGGTCTTCGCGTTTGGCTTCAGGGGCTTGGTCCTCGTTTTTCGAGGCTGGAACCTTCGTTGCCGATCGCGATGAAGGCCACCGGCGGACTGAAGGCCAGTGTGCCTCGGGAACCCAACGGCCCTTGTCCAGCCGCGCGCCAACCTGTTGCCCGCAACGCTCACACGGATGGAGAAGCCATTGTGCCCGGCCTACATTGGCGACGAGTAATCTGTTTGTCTCCTCGCTAAAGAAGCCCTCGCACGGTTTCACAGGAACTGGCATAAGGATTTCTGCCTCAATGATTCGTGGTTCCGCGACCGCCGAAAGAAGCGTAATCGTTCAGGAAGTCTCAGGGAGTAAATGAAACAGAAAACCAAGTGCTTCGCCCCAACTTACTCGACCCCGCTGGGGCCAGTCACTTATGTCCTGTGTCAAACACAGCCGAGTAACGCGAAAATGTCCTCAACGAACCTCAGCGAATCTGAAGCGATCCGGAGAGAGGCAAATGATCTGAAGACGGTCCGGCGAGCACTCCGTAATCGCCCGTCGCGAGATTCCAGCGGGCCGCGGTCTCGTCGTACGTCTGTAAGACTCGCGGATCGATGGAGACCGTGACGGTTTCGGATTTCCCCGGATCGAGCGTGACGCGTGCGAACCCGGCGAGGCGCTGAAAACTCTCGTCGGATCCTTTCGGCAGCGTCACGTAGACTTCCGCGATTTCAGTGCCCGCGCGTGTGCCCGTATTCCTAACGGTGAATTGCGCGGTTTTTGCCGCCGAATCGACGCTTAGAGCGGAATAAGAGAACGTGGTGTAGGACAAGCCGAATCCGAATGGAAACAGCGGCGTCTTGTGCTCCGCTTGAAACCATTTGTAACCAACTTCAGCGCCTTCGTCATAGTGAACGGCATAGTTCGACGGCGGCGCGCCTGCATTGACGGGCCCCGATCCTTGCCCGCGAAGATGCGGCGGCGGTTGCGGAATCGCCGGATGCGAAAGGTCCTGCTCGCTCTTGGGGAAGGTGATGGCCAGCTTGCCGGATGGATTGACCTGGCCGACGAGGACATTTGCGAGTGCTCTGTGTCCTGAGCTGCCGGCGTACCAGGCTTCGACGACGCCGGCAACCTTGTCGAGCCACGGCATGGTCACGGCGCTTCCAGTTTCGAGCACAACAACGGTGTGAGAATTGGCCGCCGCCACCCGCTCGATCAATGCATCCTGATTGTCAGGGAGCGACAGATTGGGGAGGTCCATGCCTTCCGATTCCCACTGATACGCAAAGACGATGGCCAGATCGGAGCTCCGGGCGAGTTTTGCGGCGGAATCCAGATCCGTGCCGGGATCGAAATCGATTCTTGTATCCGGCAGTTTCGCGCGCAGAGCCTCGAGCGGAGAAGTCGGGAACCAGATCTGCCCCTGCCATTTGGTTGCACCCTTGCTGGGAGGCAGGATGGCGTTGCCGCCGGGCGGGTCAACCTGCGCCGACCCTCCACCGGAGATCATTCCGACGTCAGCGTGGCCGCCGATGATGGCGATGCTGTGGACGCGGGATGGAATAATGGGGAGCACGGACTGGCGATTCTTCAAGAGAACGATGCTCTTCTCTTCCACGCGCTGCGCAACTTCAAAGCCCTTTTCTACGTCGACAACGCTCTTCCGCGGCGGATCGTCGACGATGCCTGACAGAAACTCCGCATAGAGAACCCGGCGCGCATGGTCGTCAATCTCCGAGAGCGGCACGCGCCCGGCATCGAAGGCTTCTCGCAGCTTCGGGCCGAAGTAGTTAGCCATGGGCTGCTCCTGGTCAAGCCCCGCCGCGGACGCCTTCTCCGTGGAGTGGGTTCCGCCCCAATCCGAGAGGACAAAGCCATTGAAGCCCCAATCATTCTTCAACACGTCGCGCAGCAAATAAGAGTTCTCGCAGGCGTAATCGCTATTGACCCGGTTATAGGAGCACATGACGGCGCCGGGATTGGCGATGGAGATGGCGATATGAAACGCGAGCAGATCCGACTCCTGCATGCCGCGTTTGGAGATGATGGCGTTAACGAAGTTGCGGCCGGTTTCCTGGTCGTTCATGGCGTAATGCTTGATGTCGCCGATGACGTGTTGGGCCTGTTCACACTTCATCAGATTGCCGACGATGGTTCCCGCAAGGAGCGGGTCTTCGCCCCCGTATTCAAAAGTGCGGCCGTCTCTGGGCTCACGGGCGAGGTCCACTCCGCCGCCGAGAGTCATGTTGAAGCCCTGCGCGCGTAGCTCGGTGCCGATCAAAGCGCCGAATTCGCAGGCGGATGCGGGGTCCCAACTCGATGCGGCTCCCAGGCTCGAAGGCATCGCGGTCGAGTATCTTCCGTTCGCGCCGCTATCCCTGACTCCGTAGGCTGCATCGGACATCACGATCCCGGGGATGCCGAGGCGTTTCACGCCCTCGACGTAACCCGCGCCGCCGTTGGTGAGATCGGTGAGCGGCATCTGCCAATTGGCATTGTGAGCCATTCCATTGCCATGCAGAAGCGCGATCTTCTCATCGAGCGTGAGCTGCTTAAGCACGAGGTCGGCGCGATCTGCCGGTGAGAGCTGGGGATTCATCCACGGCCAGGCTTTTTCCCGGGCCGCGGCGTCAGCCGGGGCGCTGGCGTCCTGAGCGACGGCAAAGCTCGGCGAGTTGATGAAGCCGATGGCGACCACGAACAAAAGGAGGGGGCAGGTTTTCAATGCGCGCTTCAGCATGTGCCTCCAGGCAGGTAACATACTACAACGATTTAGCAAGGCATTGCGCGGCAATCTGGAGCCTTGGCGTGAAGAGAAGGCAGGGGAAGAGGGAAATGGGGAGTCAACGAGTGAGGGGAGGAGGGCGCGAGTGCGGCGGGGCAAGCGCGGCGAGAGTTAGAGGCCGGCGAGGGAGCCAGCGGGGACGGTGGCGGTGACGATGACGCGCTCGCCATGCTGGGTGACCTCGGCGGTCTTCAACAGCTCTCTGAATGCGTCGTTGGCGGGCGACTCGCCGAGGGGCTGGGCGAGGCCACGGACGAGAGTGACGAGTGTGGCGAGATCAGCGGCCTGGCTGGTGGCTTTGTCCTGGCTTGGAGCGATCTCCTCGACCTTGAAGCGCAACGCGCCAAGCGAGCCGGGAACGGGGAGGGCCGGAGCGACGCTGGCGATGATCGTGGAGTCGGGTTCGAGCGGCAAAGTAAGGCCGAAGACATGAATCGACCCGCTCTCAGAGAAGGGAAGGCCGATTTGCCCGACACCCCAGGCCAGCGAGAGCAGGGGGACGTCGTGGTAGTGCTGCTCGAGGAGCGAGGAGCCGGAAAAGGGCAGTGCGGCGGCGCGATGGCGGTCGAGCATGGAGTGGATCTGCTCAGTGGTCGGCGTGTTTGAAACGGCAACCATGTCATAGCCGATCTGCGCGACCCGGACCGTGCGGTCCTGGGAGGCGATGCTGTAGATGGTGTGGCCTACGTAGCTTTCACGCGAGGTGGCATGGGCGTCGAGCCATGCGTTGAGACGCTGGCCGGTGATTTTGCCGACCAGGACCATGGAGTAGGCAACGGGGCCGTTGGGACCGTTGGGATCGGGCATGCGATGCAGGGCGATGGCCACCTGGTCGATATCGCGCTCGGGGTCGATGCCGATGGCATCAATGAACTGCTGGTACTCAGGAACGCGGTTGGGCGGCCTGAAGTCCTTGTGGGCGAGGGTGCGGATCGCCTTGAGATTGAAGTAGACGATTCCGTCGGACTTGGAGCGCAGGAAGATGAACAGGGCCAGCAAAAGCAGGACCGCGGCAACGATGAGAAGCGTTCTTCGGGTGCGTCGGCTCATTCAGTTGGGCGTGCAGGAACCGTCAGGAATGAGCGTAACACCTGGGAGTGGCGCGGGCCGGGGTTGCGTTGCCAGCTCTTAGTTCACGCCAAAGTCAAACACCCTGCTGTTTGTAGTGGTTGCATAGGGTCCCGCAACGACCGTCCCCCCATTGGAGATGAACCCGTATTCGCCAGGCACCAATGGGGACTTCAGCGTGACCTTATAAACGCCGGGACGTAGTTTCTCGTAGGTGAACGGCACCACGGCTTTGTCGTCGACGCCTCCAGAAGCGCCGTAGGCGTTAAATTTCCCGACAACGGTCTCTCTCGTATCGCTTTTTACGTCGAATTTCAGCAGCGTGTACTCATTTGGCGTGCTGGTTCCTCCAAACGGCGACGATGCCTGGCTAAGGCCGGCCGCTTGCTGCTCGAAGTAGAAGTAGAAGACGGCATTTGGGTCGGTGACCCTGGCGTTCGCGTGCGCTCCACGCAATACGGCTTTGGTCTTTGCTTTGGCGATTCCGTATGTCATGGCAGAGGCAAACATCCCGCCCGTCTTCCCTTGCGAATAATCGGAGGGCTCCAGTTCGATCATTTTAGGACCGGTGGCGTTCGCGATGTAGAAGTAAATTCCCGCCTCGTGTGGAGCACTTGGATCGTCGGGGTTGGTGCCGGCCGACGCGGTGGAAGGCGCAGGCTGAGCGGGCGCGCCGCCAGCAGACTTTAGCACAATTGCCTGTATCACCTTGT
>JBEKWT010000294.1:0-4391 GCA_049512795.1 Occallatibacter sp. | reverse complement strand
GATGATCGCTGAGCCCGTTTTCATTCGGCGACGCTTGTCCTTTTCCCCGGCTGGCGCGCAGCCTTACCTTGCGCAGCCTTATCTACCGGCTGGTTCGCGGCCTTATCAGTATTTCAGCTTGTTGAACCTGCTTGCGGACACACGCGCTTAGCGGGATCACCGAAGGCAATGTCATCCTGAGCGACCGGAGTCCGCAGCGGCGGAGGGGCCTGGGATAGCACGAACCCACCGCGAACGTAAACTCACAGGCCCTGTCATCAGGGCACGGCTGGTAGGTCGGGGATTCATCCTCGACTGCCGCAAACAGCCATCACATTGTTGAAGGGTACGGGCTTGAGCCCCCGTGCAAGCATCTTTTCAAATTTACGCACTACTAAATGGCAGTTCCCGCTACTGCTGCAGCACCACCTGGTCGCCTTCCTTTACGCCGCTCTGAACCTCCGTCACCGATCCGTTCGATAGCCCCACCGTCACCGGAATCTTGCGAAAACCCTCTTTCTGATGGCTGTCGGGAATCTCGACGAACGCATTCTGCTTGTTGTCGTAAACCACCGCGTCTTCCGGCACCGTCAGAACGCCCTTGTGTTCGTCCAGCAGAATCTCGGCGTTGGCCGTCATGTTGGCCTTCAGTTCGCCGCCCGGATTGTTGATCGACACGCGAACTTCAAACGTCGTCACGTTGTCCTTCTCCACTCCCATCGGCGCTATCTTCGTCACCTTTCCGTAAAACTGCCGGTCGTGAAAACTTTCCACCTTGATGCGCGCCGGCTGCCCCATGTACACATGCGCAATGTCCGCCTCGTCCACCTTGCCCTGCACGTACACTTCTGACGTATCGCCCTCGGTCATTACCAGCGTCGCTGTCGACCCCAGCACCAGAATCGAGCTCACCGCGTCGCCCATCTCCACGTCGCGCGACAGAATCACCCCGTCCATCGGCGCAACAATCGTCGTATAGGACAACTGCTCCTCCAGTTGCTTCAGGCTGGCCTCGCTCTGCATCACCTGCGCCCGCGCCTGTTTCAGCTTGGCGCTATCCACGCCGATCTGAGCTTTCGCCGAGTCGCGCTTCGTCAGCGCCGCCAGGTAATCGCGGTTCGCGTCGTCCAGCGTCTGCCGGCTCACGATCCCTTCCTTATTCATTTCTACGTTCCGGTCCAGCGTCGTCTTGTACATCGGCAGATCCGGAGCCGCGGCCGTCACCTTGTCCTGCTCGATGTTAGCTTCGTACGTGGTCACGTTCGCCTCGGCGCTGGCCAGTTGCGCTTTCTGCGCATCCACCTGCGCGGTAATTTCCTGTTGATCCAGCTGCGCCAGTTCCTGGCCCTTGTGGACCCGGTCGTTAATGTCCACGAAGAGCTTTTCCACAATTCCGGAGGCCTTGCTCTTCACCTCCACCTTCGTGATCGGCTGGATGTCGCCCGTCGCCACTACGGACTTGGCCACGTCCCCGCGCGTCACCTTGGCCAGCCGGTTCGGGTCAATCGGGTCTCCCTTTGCCATACGGAAGAGCGCGAATCCCGCAATAAGCACCACAAGTGTGCCCAGCGTGCCCACAAAAATCCAGAGTTTCTTGTTCTTACGCGACGCTGCCACAATATCCCCCTACAGCGGTTCTCCAATTGGTGAAATCTGTAGCCTTTAATCCCAAAGGACTTTTCCCTCAAGGAAAAGCCACCTGCCAAGGCCTTTACTGCGCCACCTGAATTGGAGAACCGCTCGAAAAATCGCGTGAAGAGCGCTGCTCTCCCAGCGGACGTTGCCGGACCATAAAATGATCTACGAGTTAAGACGGTGTCTAAGTACCGTTGTAACCCGCTCGCCTGTACTACGCAAGCCGATGCGTCACGGTTCCACCGGGACGAAAATCGCCCAGAAATGGGTCCGACGGAATCACCCGCGGGCCCAGCGGCGCCGCTTGCGCCATCGACCGCCATTCCTCTCGCGCGACCATGTCTCTTCTGCGGGAACCACACCCCCATTTTCGTCGTATTGTTCATATATAAGGAGCATTCAAAGTCGGCCTCGCGCCGTCTCACTGTCATGCGCAGCTTTTCTGACACTCTCGGGCAGGTCTTCCGCGCCATCATGGCCAACAAGCTGCGGAGTTTTCTCACCATGTTCGGCATTGCCTGGGGGGTCGGCTCGCTGCTCGTCCTCGTCGGCCTCGGCGAAGGCTTCCGTGAAGGCCAGCACAAGCAGATGGCGCAATTCGGCGACGACGTCGTCATGGTCCAGAATGGCACCATCCCCGCCCTGGCCAACCAGCACACCGGGATGCGCCCCTATGAGCTCACCCTCGGCGACGAGGCTGCCATTCGCCGCTTGCCCGAAGTCCGCGCCGTCACCGGCGAGCTCGCCCGCTCCGATCTCTACGAAGTCAGCCAGTGGAGCAACACCTCCGCCCATCTTGGCGGAAATGAGCCCAGCTACACCGTCGTCCGCTTCCTTCCCATCGCTGCCGGCCGCTTTCTCGATGACGAAGACGTCAGGGATGCCCGCCGCGTCGTCTTTATCGCGCAAAAATCCGCCTCGATTCTCTTTCAGGGCCGCCCCACGGTCGGCCAGACCATTACCATTAACGGAATCGGTTTCACCGTAATCGGCGTGGGCGCCAAGGTCGGCCGCGGTAACAACACCTACGACGACGAAAAAATGTACATTCCCATCACCACCATGCAGGAGTATTTTCCCCTCAAGGGCGACAACATTCCCCAGGACGCACTCAACTCCATCCAATACAACCCCACGATTAAGAACGACAATACCGCGGCAGACATTGCCGTGCACCGCGTCATCGCCCAGCGTCACGGCTTCGATCCATCGCTTGCCGACGCCTTCAACGAGTTTGACACCATCACGGAGTCCCATATCATCAGCACCATCTTCACCGCCATGGACGTCTTTCTGGGCAGCGTTGGCGTCGTCACTCTCGCCTTGGGAGCCGTCGGCATCATCAACATCATGCTGGTCTCGGTTACGGAACGCACCCGCGAGATCGGCGTCATGAAAGCCGTCGGCGCCACTAAACGCAGCATCATCGCGCAGTTCTTCTGGGAAGGCCTCCTGCTCACCGGCATCAGCGGCCTCATTGGTATTGGTGTGTCCTGGGCATTCATGGCCCTCTTGCAGGCCGCGCTCACTGACAAAATTCCCGGTTTCGATCCGCCGCGCATCGTTCCCTGGTCCGCGGCGTTGGCTCTTGTTTCGCTCACCCTCTGCGGAATCGCTGCCGGCCTCTACCCCGCCAGCAAAGCCGCGGCCCTTGACCCGATCGATGCATTGCGCCGGGAGTGAAAAATGCAGAATCCAGCCTTCAGCACTGAGCCGCGGAACCAACGGGCGAGCTGCTAACTAAAGGCTGAGAGCCGAAAGCTCGGAGAACCATCATGCTGAGAGACATTCTCGCCCAGGCCTGGGAAGCGATGCTCTACAATCGCCGCCGCACCGCCATCACCACGATCGGCATGGCATGGGGCATTGCCACCGTCGTCCTGCTCCTTGCCTATGGCAACGGCTTTTCGAACGCCATCGAAACCATCTTCGCCCAGTGGGGCACTAACACCATTGCTTTCTTCCCCGGCAAGACCAGCCAGCAGGCCGGCGGAGACAAGGCCGGTGTCAAGGTCCGCCTCAAACTCGACGACGTCGATCTCGTCAGTGCAGTGCTGCCCGAAATCATTCACATATCACCAGCCGAGTATCTTGACGGCACCGTACAGAACGATCTGCACACCTACACCTGGACCGTCGTCGGCTCGCGCACTTCCTACGCCGACATCATCAAGCTCACGATCGATCAGGGTCGCTACTTCAATGGCGCTGAAGACGAGCAGCGCGCCCACGTCTGCGTCCTCGGCTCTGAGGCCAAAACCAAGCTCTTCTCCGGCGCATGGGCAGTCGGTGACTCCGTTCGCCTTAACGGCGTCAACTTCACCATCGTCGGTGTCCTACAGCCCAAAATGCAGGAGGCCAACGACGACATCAACCGCACCGTCTATATTCCCTTCAACACCATGAGCGACCTCAAAGACACCACCTACCTCGATGGTGTCTGGATCGGCTATCAAGGCGACTATCAGAAGATCGAGAAAACCATCCGCGAGACCCTCGGCGCCGCGCACCACTTCCGCCCCAGCGACCACGATGCTTTGCACGTCGCCAATCTGCGCTCCCAGCTCCACCAGTTCCAGATTCTCTCCATCGCCCTCCAGATCCTTCTCTCCCTCGTCGGCGCGCTCACCCTCGGCATCGCCGGTATCGGGCTCATGAACATCATGCTGGTCTCGGTGCAGCAGCGGACCCGCGAAATCGGCGTCGAGAAAGCTCTCGGCGCGCGCAAGCGCCACATCCTTCTTCAATTTCTGGCCGAGGCCCTCGCCATCACCGGC
>JBEKWT010000293.1:0-4401 GCA_049512795.1 Occallatibacter sp. | reverse complement strand
TGAAGGCGGCTCCCACTGCGGCGGTAGCCGTGAGGGCGACCCTCATTGCGGCGGGCGCCGTATCGTCACGCGCCCGATGAAGGGCACCGCGCCGCGCGGTCGCACAACACGCGAAGATCGCGAAATCGCCGAGTGGCTGCACAACGATGCGAAGAACCGCAGCGAAAACGTGATGATCGTCGACCTGGTGCGCAACGACCTGGGCCGTGTTGCGCAGACGGGGAGCGTCAGAGTCGAAGAGCTCTTCTCTGTCGAGCGCTACCCAACGCTCTGGCAGATGACTTCGACCGTCAGCGCGGAGTTGCGGCCCGGGGTTGGTTTCCATGACATCTTTCGCGCGCTGTTTCCCTGCGGGTCAATCACTGGCGCGCCTAAAGTGCGGGCCATGCAGCTCATTGCCGAGCTTGAAGACTCGCCGCGAGGCGTGTATACGGGCGCGATTGGCTTCTTCTCTCCGCGGCAGACAGTCTTTAACGTGGCCATTCGCACTCTGGAGCTCGACGGCGTGTGCGGAACCATCGGCGTCGGCAGCGGCGTGGTCATCGACTCCGATCCGGCGCAGGAATTTCGCGAGTGCCTGCTCAAGGCGGAGTTTCTCACTGGTCTCGGCGCAAGCGCCGCCACTCCTATCGCCCGGAACGTGCGCATCGTCAGACAGCCCGATAGGGTTTTTCTGATCGAGACGATGCTTTGGGACGGCAACTATCCGTTCCTGGAGTTGCACCTCGATCGGCTTGAGGACTCAGCCGGTTATTTTGGCTTTGCGTGCGATCGTGCGGCGGTAAAAGCGGAGCTGGAAGCACACGCGCGCCAATTCGCCGATCGACGATCCGCCGATTCCGCGCTGCGCTCGCCGAGGCGAGTACGCCTTCTGTTTGACGCCGAAGGCCACGTCCAGATCGGGAGCGAAGTGCTTCCCCCGCCCGACAAACCCAACCGTGTCGGCCGTGCTTGCATCGCCAGTGAACGTACGGACCCCGCAGACGCAATGCTCTACCACAAGACCACGGAGCGCCCGATCTACGCCCGTGCATTTGAACAGGCCGCGCACGACGGCTATGACGATGTGCTCTTCCTCAATCTGCGCGGCGAGTTGACCGAAGGCGCCATCAGCAATGTGTTTATCGAAAAAGACGGCCGCTGGTTCACACCGCCGGTCGAATGTGGCTTGCTGCCTGGCGTCTACCGCAGGCATCTGCTGGAAACGCGGCCGGAGATCGAGGAGCGAGTGTTGTTCGAGGAGGATTTGCGGACAGCCGATGCGATCTACCTGGCGAATGCAGTTCGCGGCTTGCGTCGAGTCAAGATCAACTGGTGAGGGAGCCGGCCAACGCGGCCTTCCTTGGTCCCTTATTCCCTTGGTCCCTCGGTCCCTGCCTCTTTCACTCCGGCCGCATCACAACCTTGATCGCCTCGCCCGACTGCAGCAGCTCCATCGCCTTCTCGAACTCGCTCAGCTTGAGACGATGCGTAATGACCGGTTCGAGGTTCAATTTGCCGGTGGCGAGCAGTGCCTCCATCTGAAACCACGTCTCGAACATCTTGCGCCCGTTGATGCCCTGCACCGTGGCGCCCTTGAAGATGATGTCGCGGGCAAAGTCGAGCTCGAAGGGACGCGAAGGAATGCCGAGCAGCGAAGCACGGCCGCCGGTGCGCAGTAGCGCGAAACCCATCCGCATGGCCTCGGGATGGCCCGACATTTCGAGCAGCACATCCACGCCGGTGCCGCCCGTGGCTTCGAAAATCTGTTTCTCCACATCATCGGTCGTGGGATCGAGAGCAAGGTCCGCGCCCATCTCCAGAGCCACGCGCCTGCGATGCGCATTCACCTCCGTGGCGAAGACCCGAGCCGCTCCGCATGCTTTGGCCACCGCAATCGAAAACAACCCAATCGCGCCACAGCCCGTGACGGCGACCGTCTTCGCAGCGATCGGCCCTGCCAGCACCGTGTGCACCGCGTTGCCCAACGGGTCGAGCAGCGAAGCGTAGTCGTGCGGAATCGACGGCGACAGCTTCCAGATATTCGATTCGGGAATGACGGCATAGCCGGCGAAAGCGCCGTCGGCATCCACGCCCAGAATGCGGACGTGCTGGCACACATGCGCCAGGCCGGTGCGGCATTGCAGGCACTTGCCGCAGGCCACGTGCATCTCCGCGCTCACCAGATCGCCCTCGCGCACGGTGGTCACACCGCTGCCCACGCCGGCCACCGCGCCCGAGAATTCGTGCCCCGGAATCAGCGGCGGATGAATGCGCCCCTTGGCCCACGGATCCCAGTTGTAGATGTGCAGATCGGTTCCGCAGACGCTTGCGGCCTGCACGCGCACCAGAACCTCGCCGGGCCCCGGCGTGGGAACCGGCACCTCGCGCAGTTCGATGCCGGGCGCGGCCTTGGCTTTTACAACGGCCTGCATGGTGGCGGGCATAAGCGCGGACCCTCCCTGAAACGGCAGACTAACAAGTCTATCAACCACCGCTGGGTGGTAGAACGTTGGAGGGAGATGAAAACATGGCGAAGAAAAGGTTCGCGGCGCGATGGGGAACTGATTTCCTCACGGCGTTTTTGCTGGTGGCAGCTTTTGCTGCTGGGACAATGGCGCACACGCAAACGGAAGACCCGGCGTGGCTCGATCATGCGAGCGGGCATGAGCGGTTCTTCATTCCCACCTCGGTTCGCCCACTGGGCTCGAGCGAGTTGGAACAGTCGGCCGTCGTCGAGATCGAACGCGGCATCGAGAGATTGACTGGCGCGAAGGTGGCGAGCGTCGGCGAGACTGTCGTCGGCACGCTCGATGAAGTTCGCGCTGCTTTTCCGGGGCTGCAGGTTCCCGCGCACCTTGCGGCGCACGGATTCTGGCTCAAGCGGACCATGTGGCAGGGGCAGCCGCTCGTCATCGTTGCCGGATCCAATGAGCACGGCGCTCTCTTCGGCGCGTTCGATTTGTTGCGCCGCGTAGCAACTGGCACGGACATTTCGCATCTCGACACGATCGAAGCTCCCGCCATGCCGATCCGCTGGGTCGACGAGTGGGACAACGTCGATGGCACAGTCACTCGCGGCTATGACGGCCGGTCGATCTTCTTCGAGGGCGGCAAGGTTCGCGGCGACTTGAGCGCGGTAACGGAATACTCGCGGCTGCTCGCGTCAGTCGGAATCAACGGCTGCAACGTGAACAACGTGAACGACGCTGCGCCCTTTCTCGAGCCCGACATGATCAAAGGTCTGGCGCGCATCGCCGACGCCATGCGTCCCTGGGGTGTGCGCTTGGCCATCAGCGTCGACATCGCCAGTCCCCAGAAAATCGGCGGCCTCAAGACTTTCGATCCGCTCGACGCGCAAGTTAAAGCCTGGTGGGCCGCGAAGGTCAACGAGATCTACCAGCAGATTCCCGATTTCGCGGGCGTCACAGTCAAAGCCGATTCCGAAGGACAGCCCGGCCCCGCAAGCTACGGCCGCAGCCCGGCCGACGCAGCCAATGTGCTCGCGAACGCTCTTGCGCCGCACGGAGGCGTGGTGCTCTATCGCGCTTTCGTCTACAACAATCATCTCGACTACAACGACCTGAAAGCCGATCGCGCGCGCGCCGCTTACGACATCTTTCATCCCCTCGACGGCCAGTTCGCGCCCAACGTCATCATCCAGATCAAATACGGACCCATCGATTTCCAGGCGGAGGAGCCGGTGTCGCCGCTCTTTGCCGGCCTCAACAAAACCAGCGAGGCCATGGAGCTCGAGATCACGCAGGAGTATCTCGGCCAGCAGCGGCACCTTGTTTATCTCGCGCCATTATGGAAGGAGAAACTCGACTTCGATCTGCGCGCGGAGAATCGCGCCACGCCGGTAAAGGAGATCATCGAAGGAAAGACCTTCAACCGCCCACTCGGTGGAATGATCGGCGTCTCCTGCGTAGGGCGCGACAACTGGCTGGGCGCGCCGTTGGCCATGGCCAACCTTTACGCATTCGGCCGGCTTGCGTGGGACCCGAATCTTTCAGCCGACCAAATCGCAGCGGAGTGGACCAAACAAACCATCAGCGCCAATCCCGAAGTGGTTGCGACTGTGGACAAGATGCTCATGCAGTCGTGGCCCACATACGTGCACTACACGGGATTCCTGGGCACGCAAACGCTCACTGACATTACCGGCAGCCACTACGGACCGAACATCGAGGCCAGCGAGCGCAACGGCTGGGGCCAGTGGCACCGCGATGACGCCAAAGGCATCGGCATGGACCGAAGCGTAGCAACGGGAACAGGCTTTTCCGGCCAATACCCACCCGAAGTGGCCAGGATGTATGAGTCGCTGGCCACCACGCCGGACAGCCTGCTCCTCTTCTTCCATCACGTTCCGTGGACCTGGAAATTGCATTCGGGAAAGACTGTGATTCAGTACGTCTACGA
>JBEKWT010000292.1:0-4429 GCA_049512795.1 Occallatibacter sp. | reverse complement strand
GCGGCCTATCCCGATAAAAAACGCGCCCGTAATGCATTGAATCTACAAGAGTAATCATAAAACTCATCTTCTCGGAACCAGAGTAACCATTTGGCAAGGTACCAACAGGCTTCGGCGTAACCTGAAACCGCCATTGCCGCCCTGCGCAAACCGCAGTACCTCTATAACGTAGCCTCCTTACACCTTATTGCAGGACGCAAAATACCTTCGCCAGGTGCTTATGCAAGAACAGCAGGAACAGCAGGAAAACGTATTCGCCACTCGGTCCACGGTGACGGCGACGCTAGTACTCGGAGCCGTAACAGGCTTCCTGCTGGGGTGCGCGATCGCAATCCCGCTGGCCGAGAGTCATCTCAAAACGTACATGGAACGAGTGGCGGTTCAAGATGATGCTTCGTTGACAGACGCGCGCGCTCTCCTGGAGACGATGCAGCATTCTGCGAGTCCAGCTTGCTCCGAGGCGGAGCTGAGCAACCTTAGAGACCTGGTTCTTCACTCGGACTATTTGAAGGATGCGGGCCGGATTCAAAGGGGAAGGGTTGAGTGTTCCGCATCTGCGGGCCGGCCGGCGCGGCCGATCGGTGATTTCAAAGCGGGGCAAGCGCAGGCGGGCGGGACCGTACTCGATGGCAATCTCACTCCGGTCCGGGATGAAAGCCTGAAGCGGACAGGAATTCAACGCGGCAATGCTTTTGTAGTTTTTAGTTCGCATTTGCCGGAACCCGACGGCCGGCTGCCGCTTCGATTGGGAATCTATCCATACCAGCAACAGGCAGGAGCCCCGGCAACATCGGGTGCAGGCTCGACTGAAACGTCTCCTGACCCAGCGGCCGACGAAGTGGGACGCCGGGGGGAAACGATCGTCGCCAGCCATTGTTCGCCGATTATGTCGCGCTGCGTTTTAGCGTCGGTTGGCGTTGACGATGCAAGGCGTGCGGAATTCCTCGTCATTAGCGGCACAACGCTCGCGGGCGGAATCGCCGGCGTTTTCATTGGCATGGCTCTTTGCAGTCTTCACCGCCGCAGTCTGGCGCCCGATCGGCAGTTAAAGAATGCAGTGGCGCGCGGTCAGCTTCAGCTCGCCTATCAACCGATCGTCAATCTGGCGAGCGGAAGTATTTCCGGCGCCGAGGCGCTGGCGCGATGGACCAGGCCCGATGGTGTCTCCGTCGGTCCCAGCGAATTCATCAAGATGGCTGAAGACAACGGTTTCATGGGTTCGATCACCAATCTCGTCTTGCGGCGGGCGCTGAAGGAGTTCGGCGAAGTGCTCAAGAAGCTTCCCGACTTTCGCCTCAACGTCAATGTCGCGGCGTCGGACCTGATGGACCCCGCGTTTCTGCCCATGATTGAAGCGGTCGTTCAGGAATTCCATGTGCGGCCAAGCAGCCTCACCATCGAGGTCACGGAAACGTCCGCCGCCAATGAGGAAGACGCGCTGGAGTCGATCCGCTTGCTCCGCCGCATGGGTTTTGGCATCTCCATCGACGATTTCGGAACTGGTTATTCGAACCTTTCCTATCTGTTGTACCTCTCCGTCGATTCCATCAAAATCGACAAGGCCTTCACCCGGGCCATTGGAACGGACGCAGTGACGGTCGGCATCCTTCCCCAGATCATCGCCATGGCGCGGACGCTGAATCTTGCGGTGGTCGTCGAAGGCATCGAATCGCCCGGGCAGGCTGATTACTTCTCCACCGATAACATGAAGATTTACGGGCAGGGCTGGCTCTATGGACGCCCCATGCCGGCCGCCGAGTTCTTCAGCTTGCTGGGCGTCACGGTTGGTCAACCAAGTGTCGCCGCCATCCCCGCAGCCGCTGGAATCCCGAGGCCCTGGCGCGAGGCAGAGCACGGGGTCGAAACCGTGGTCGTGCAATAAGCGCGGAGAATTCACAGTTGCGATCCGCTCCCACTGCTGTAGACTTGCGGTGGTCAGGCATTCCCCAGAGCGTCGCTGACTAAATCACGACAGGAGAATTCAGATGAACACGAAGACTTGGAGTGTCTTCACGGGTCTGTGCGGGGTCGCAGTGTTCGCGCTGAGCGCAGTTCCATCGGCCGCGCAGGCGACAGAGGTCAAAGAGAAACCACCCCTGTACTCGTATGTGTCAAACTGGCAGTTTCCGCGGGAGCGTTGGGGCGACGTGGCCAGGGTTAACGCTGTGGACAACACGATCTTCCAGGCAGCGCTCAGCGACGGAACCCTCGTGGGCTATGGCAACGATGTCAACCAGGTGCACACGCCGGACGGCGAGTCGCATGACACCTGGTGGTCCTCCACCTCGATCGCGGGGTTGTTGAAGGTGCTGGATAAGTTGAGAGCGCTGCCCCCTGCCGATACGCCGATTTCGCTCAATCCAACCAAGCACTGGGACCTCGTCCTCGTGAGCCACTACTACAACTGGAAGCCCGGCCCCTATACCGGCGCGTATATCAACGTCATGTTGTACCAGTTGAAGCCAGACGCGCCCGACGATGCGGTGAGCACGCTGAGCAAGACCGTGGTTGTGCCGATATTGGAAAAGCTGCTCGCCGACGGCACCATCCTGGAATACGAGGTTGACACCGAAGCCATCCACACCGACGCGCCGGGGATGTTTGCAATCGTCTACGACACACCGCAACCGGAAGGCGTGGATACTGCGCGCGCGGCGATCAGGGCTGCACAGAAAGACAACCCCCTGATCGGCCCCTCATTCGATTCCTTCATTGACTACACCCAGCATCGCGATGAGCTGCTGAAAGGCAACGGCGCGTACAAGTAGCCGCGCGGCCACAACCCGGTCTCACCTTGGGCGCAACAATAAGGTCGCGCCCCGGGTGAGCACCTGGATGTTTCCCCCCGGTCCATCGTCGCGCCTGCCAGGATCGTCGCTGCTCAATACAAACCAACGCCTCCCCCAATATCAGGAGGACACATGAAATTCATTGTGAGTTGGAGTTTGCCCCAGGCCACCTATAGCGGCGCCACGGAGCGGTTCATGAAGACGGGCGGAATGCCGCCGGCTGGCGTGAAACTGATTGGACGCTGGCATGGAATGAACGGCAAAGGATTTGCGGTTGTGGAGACCACCGATCCTAAGGCTCTGTACGCGTGGTTCGCGGAATGGACAGAATTTCTGCCGGTCGAGACGACTCCATGTCTTGAAGACGCAGATGCCGGCGCGGTGCTGGCGACGCTCAAGAGATAGCAAGAGCTCCAAAGATCGGGCTCGCTCGCGACTCACCCGGCCGCCGTGGCGAAGATCGCGGCGGCGGCGCCGGGAGTGGTGTGCTCGCGCCAGCAGGGCCAGTGGAGTTGGGAAGGGATCCCACCCTGGCCGGAAGAACAAAGAACCGGCGCGGATGGCGCGCCCCAAAATCGATCACCGATCACTAATCACCGATCACTGACCACCGTTCACTTGCCCGTGTAGATCACGTGCCAGATCGACCTCGATCCGTCGTCCGACACAAACAGCGATCCATCCGGCGCCACGGCTACTCCCACAGGCCGCCCCCACACGTCGCCATCGCCGTTGCCGACCGTGAAGCCGGTGAGGAAGTCCTCATACTCGCCAGTGGCCTGGCCGTTGTGCATGGGCAGGCGGACCACCTCATAGCCCGCGCGTTGCGCGCGGTTCCACGAGCCATGCTCGCAAGCGAAGCCGTCACCCTTGAATTCCGCAGGGAACTGCGAGCCCTCGTAGAAGGTCAACTCCAACGACGCAAAGTGGGGCTCGAGCAGAATGTCGGGCGTGATGACCTTTGACTTCAGCTCTGGATGCTTGCCCTCGTGACGCGGATCTTGGTGGCCTCCGCTCGGCCCGCCCATATAGAACCACGGCCAGCCATAAAATCCATGCTCCTGCACATGGGTGATGTAGTCGGGGACCAGGTTGTTTCCCAGAGCGTCGCGCTCGTTGGTGGAGCACCAGAGCTGGCCGGTGGTGGGGTTGATCGCTTCGCCGACGCAGTTGCGAATCCCCCAGGCGTAGACCTCGATGAACTTGCCATCGGGCGTGAACTCAAGCACGTCGGCGCGGTGGAATTCTTCTGGATGCGTATCGGGGTCGTCGACGTTGGAGTGCGAGCCAACAGAGGCGAGCAGCTTGCTGCCGTCGAGAGTAAATGCGAGATCGCGGGTCCAGTGGCCGCCACCGCGGAGTCGTCCGCCGCCAGGCAAATCGGCGAGTTGCTCTACGGCTCCGGTCGCCTTTAGGTCACCGTTGCGATACGGGAAGCGAACGATGGCATCCGTGTCACCGATGTAGATCCATTTCGGGTTCGGTCCGCGGGGATAGAAGGCGATGCCGAAGGGCTGATGGAGATCGGTGGCGAAGACCGAGACTTGCTCTGGTTTGCCATCGGCGTCGACACCGCGGAAGACTTTAATCTTGCCGGTTTCGCTCTCCGCCAAAAAAAGATCGCCGTTGGGCGCGAAGCG
>JBEKWT010000291.1:0-4435 GCA_049512795.1 Occallatibacter sp. | reverse complement strand
CGGGCACGCCATGAACGGTCCAAAAAGCCCGCGCCGCATCACCATCACCTTGCCGCAGTTCTCGCAGTACTCCTCGGTGTCGCCTGCCTCCTGCGCCTCGGGCGTGTTCAGATCGGGCTTCGACGCGATGTTCTCCTTGGTGAACGTACAGCTCGTCGGATCCTTCTTGTTGTATGCGGAGCAAGCGAAGAACGTGCCGAACTTGCCCCACTTGAGCACCAGGGGCGATCCGCACA
Organism: Occallatibacter sp.; assembly: GCA_049512795.1. Lineage (GTDB taxonomy): Bacteria > Acidobacteriota > Terriglobia > Terriglobales > Acidobacteriaceae > Telmatobacter. The sequence continues at coordinate 4,199 of JBEKWT010000291.1, read as the reverse complement.
CCTCGCATTTTTCGCCGGTCACTTCCTCCATGCGCTTGATGTTCCGCATCTTCTTGCCGGCGTCCTTCAATTCGTCTTCAAAGTGGTCGTAGAAGCCGTTCAGCAGATCGGTCCACTTCTCCGTGCCTTCTTCGATGTCGTCGAGTTCGGTCTCCAGCTTCGCCGTGTACGCGGTGTCGAAGATATACGGAAAGTTCTCCACCAGCAGGTCACACACCACCACGCCGATTTCCGTCGGATAGAAGCGCCCGCGCGAGCCGCCGTGCTTCACCACGTATTCGCGGTCCTGGATGGTGTTGATGATCGAAGCGTAGGTCGAAGGCCGGCCGATGCCGCGCTCTTCCAGCTCCTTCACCAGCGAGGATTCGTTGTACCGCGGAGGCGGCTGCGTAAAGTGATCTTCGGGCAACAGCTCGTCGCGCTCCAGCGTCTTCACCCCGTCGAGGTTCGGCAGCCGGTTCGCGCTCTCATCGTCGTCGTCCTTCTTGTCCTCGGAAACTTCGTAGACTTTCAGGAAGCCGTCGAATCGCATCACTGAACCGCTCACGCGGAAGTCGTAAGTTTTGCGCGTCGTCCGCGAAACCGCGGCGATGTTCGCGGTTGTCACATCATAGACCGCCGGAACCATCTGCGACGCCACAAAACGCCGCCAGATGAGCGTATAGAGCTTCAGTTGCTCGTCGCTCAGGTAGCGCGCAATCGACTCCGGCGTGCGTGCCGCGTCCGTTGGCCGGATCGCTTCGTGCGCGTCCTGCGCGTCCTTCTTTCCTTTGTACGCGTTTGGAGTCTCAGGCAGATAATTCTTGCCAAGCTCCTTCCCGATCCACTCGCGCGCGCCGGTTACCGCCTCGGGCGCAACGCGCGGCGAATCGGTACGCATATAAGTGATGAGGCCCGTCGTGCCCTCCGTGCCGATGTCGACGCCTTCATACAGCCGCTGCGCTACGCCCATGGTGCGGCGCACGTTGAAGCCCAGCTTGTTGGCTGCGTCACGCTGCAGTTGGCTGGTGATGAACGGCGCCAGCGGCCGGCGCTGCTGTTCACGCGCCTGCACGCCGGTGATCGACCAATCCGCCTTCTCCAGCGCGGCCACCACCTCGTCCATTTGCTTCTTGTCGGGCAACGCGCTCGCGATGAACAGCTCTTTGCCGTCCTTGTCCGTGCCGTTTGCCACGCGCGCCGGCTCGCCGCCGATGCCGATGAACTTCGCCTTGAATTTATGATCGGCATGTTTTTCAGGATGGAGCAGAGCCTCCAGCGTCCAGTACTCGACCGGCTGAAACGCGCGAATCTCGCGCTCGCGTTCCACAATCAACCGCAGCGCAACCGTTTGTACGCGACCCGCCGATAGTCCCCGCCGCACCTTGTCCCAAAGCAGCGGAGAAATCTGGTAGCCCACCAGGCGATCGAGCACGCGCCGCGTCTGCTGCGCGGCCACTAGGTTCTGATCGATGTCGCGTGCATGTTTGAATGCTTCCTGCACGGCCTTCTTCGTAATCTCGTTGAAGGTGACGCGGTGAATCTTCTTTCTCTCTTTGGCGTTGGTTCCCAGCTGAATGGCGAGATGATACGCAATCGCCTCACCTTCGCGGTCCGGGTCGGGCGCAAGATAAATCTCGTCGGCCTTGGCGCCCGCCTTCTTCAACTGCTCAACCACTTTCTCCTTGCCCGGAGACACGATCAGCTCCGGCTCGAAGGTGCGCTTCTCCAGCTCCACGCCAAGTTCGTTCTTGGGCAGGTCCATGATGTGGCCCACCGAGGCCTTCACATCGAATCCCTTGCCCAGATATTTTTCGATCGTCTTCGCCTTGGCCGGCGATTCCACGATCACCAATGATTTCGTTGTTGCCATCCCTTGACCCAGTTCCCTCTCTTACCCTGCTCGACCTGTTGACCTGTTTGACTCTCAGCCAGGCATTCCGTTCCAGCGGCCCGTTCCCGAGCCTTGTTCCGAGCCCTGTTCAGCGCGTTCTTCCGCGTCTTGTTCCGCGTCTCGTTCACGGCGGCCGGCTCACGTTAGGCCCGCCTCCCGCCCGACTCCGGCAAAAAATTGGCCGCAAGGCTTGCACCGTAGCACGGAATACCCCCTCATTTCCACCTGCCTTGCGAGTTTTTCTTGCCCGTCCGTCCCAATTCCAGGTGCAGAAACCCGCCTCCGCGGCCCGCAAACCGCCTCAAATCCATCCTTTTGCATCCATATACTGAGGCGCATCCGAAAAGTAACTGCCACATTTTGGCAGCCGGCCCGGGAGCCGCCCACGTTGGTCCCTTGGTCCCTCGGTCCCTGCTCTACATCGTCCGCACGTAATTCTTCCCCGGCAGTTGCCGAACCCGGCCCGCCATCTCCAGCTCAAAAAGTGCGGTAAATACCTCAGAGGAAGTGAGTTGCGTCTCAAGCAGGTCGAGAATCTCATCGATCTGCAGGCTCTCGTCGGCGCGCAGGACTTCCAGCACCATAGCCTCCTGGGGCCGCAGTACCGGATCAGGCAGTAAGGATGCGCCAGCCTCCGGTTTGGATGCAGTCTGCCCCTCAGCCTCCAACTCCAGCCGCACCTGCGAGGGCAGATCCTCCCAGATGTCCTCCCAGGTAGCCACTAGCTTAGCTCCCTGTTTTATCAATGTGTTAGGGGTCCAGGAGCCTTTGTTGGTCACATTCCCCGGAACCGCAAACAAGTCCCGGTTCTGCTCGGCCGCGCACCGGGCCGTCACGCGCGTTCCGGAGTTTTCCCCCGCCTCCACCACCAGAACCGCTACGCTCAACCCGCTCAAAATGCGATTCCGGCGCGGAAAGTTCTGCGGCGCCGGAAAAGTCCCCATCGGCACTTCGCTCACAATCGCTCCGCCCGTCGCGAGAATCTCCTCGGCCAGCTTCTTGTTCTCCTTGGGATACACCACGTCAATTCCCGTGCCCCACACGGCCACCGTGGGCATGCGCGCAGCCAGCGCACCCTTGTGCGCGCAACTGTCGATCCCCCTCGCCATGCCGCTCACAATCAGCAGCCGCCGCGCCGCCAGGTCGCGCGACAGCAGCTCCGCGATCCCCGTTCCATACGGCGTCGGATGCCGCGTTCCAACCACCGCAATCGCAGGCCGGCTCAACAGCTTTACGTCCCCGCGCACCCACAGCACCGGCGGCGGATCGTAGATCTCGCGCAAGCGCTCGGGATACTCCGGGCAGGCGTAGCTGATGATCGTCGCGCCCTGCGCCGTCACACGCGCCCACTCTTCTTCCGCCGCGCGCCGTCCCTTGCCGTCGAACAGAAACTGCGCCGCCTCGGCAGGAAACCTGAGCCCCTCAAGGGCCGTCAGCGGCATGGTGAAAATCTGGCTCGCCGACTTCAGCACCTTCACAGCGTCAAGAATCCGTTTCGGCCCCAATCCCGGCGCCAGCGTCAACGCCAGCCACGCCAGCCGATCCTCATCGAGTTGCACTCCCGGCGTGAGGGTGCCCCCGGTCCCTCGCCTTTGGGGACCGGGGCCGACTTCACCTTTTTCCCCCGTCCACTCCGGAGGGCAGCACCCTCGCTCCGCGCCTGAACCCGCGACCGCAGCCGCCCCGCCGTCTGAACTCAAGCCGTTGTCTGCACCCGCGCCCTTGTCTGAACCAGTGCCTTTGTCTGAAATCGATACAGTGTCCAAAATTTGCACACTCCGGCTGTTGCTTTATTAATAGACACAAACGCAGTTCAAGGGAATGTTGCCCACGTTACCCCTGCATGCGCCGGAAGTCAAGCTGGACGGTCACGGAATGTACTGCCGGCGAGCAAGCCGCGGGCGAGCGCGCGAACCCCAAAGTCGAAGGATTCCTCCATGGAGCCGCTCGAGGAAGCGAACGCTTCCGCCAATCGCGGGAATTCGTTCGCTGGCAACGCGCGCCACATACTCTCGATTTCTTCATGCGTGGGCTCCCGATGCGGCCCCATCCCAACAGCGCCGCGCACCGCGGCCGCAATCAGGTTCATTCCCGCCAGCGCCTCAGCGGGCGGCAGCCCGGCATCGCGCAGAATGCCGATGAGCACTTCAACCGGCCGCATGGCTACCGGCGTGACAGGGCCATGCGCGAGCAGGATCGGGAGAGCATTCGCGTGGGCCAACAACACATCGCGGTAAGCGCGCGCCGCGCCAAGAATGCGCTCCTCCGGCGAATGCGCCGGGTTGTCGGCAGTCAGGTCGATCTCCGCCATCACCGCCTCAACAAT
>JBEKWT010000290.1:0-4444 GCA_049512795.1 Occallatibacter sp. | reverse complement strand
AAGGCGTGGGCCTCGGACGATCCACCGCCACCTGGGAGCGCGGGATAAGAGTCTGGGCCGATGATAGCGATGTTCTTGATTTTGGCGGGATCGAGCGGCAGCAGATTTCCCTGGTTCTTGAGCAGCGTGATGCTTTCGAGAGCGCCCTGAAGAGCAACTGCGCGATCGGCGACGGAGTAGGTGGAGTCAGCGGGATCGAACTGCGGACGATCGGTGAAGCCGTAGCGGAGCTCGGTGCGAAACAGGCGCAGGAGATGTTCGTCGATCGTGGATTCTTTTACCTGACCATTCTGAACGGCCGGGATAAGATTCTTCGCGTTCATGAATTTCGGGCTGGGCATTTCCAGATCGAGGCCGTTATTCACCGCTGCGACGCCGTCGTAGGTCGCGTCCCAGTCGGACATAAGAACGCCCTGGAATCCCCACTCTCCCTTCAGCAGCTTGAGATTGAGAAAGTCATTCTGCGTGGAGTGAACCCCGTTCACCAGGTTGTAGGAGTCCATCACCGCGTCCACGTGAGCCTTGGTGACCGCGGCCTCAAAGGCAGGTAGATAGATCTCGCGCATGGTTCGCTCGTCGACGTCGACGCTCGCATTGTGGCGATTGAACTCCTGATCGTTGAGGGCGAAGTGCTTCACGGTTGCGGAAACGCCCTGCGACTGCACGCCTTCAATGAATGGGACCACGAGGGACGCGTTCAGGAACGGATCTTCGGAAAGGTATTCGAAATTGCGGCCGCTGAGCGGTGAGCGCGCGATGTTCACGCCGGGTCCGAGAAGGAAATTGACGCTGCGAGCTCGTGCATCGCGTCCCAAACTTTCGCCGATCTTCCGGGCGAGCTCGGGATCCCAACTGGCGGCCAGTGCAACGCCGCCCGCATAGGCCGTCGTCGGTCCCCAGGTGCGCACGCCGAGCGAAGCATCGGACATCTTGAAGCGTGGCAGGCCGATGGACGGCATGGGCCGCGTGAACATGCTGTCGATGCCGCCGAGGAGCTCAACCTTCTGGTCGAGCGTGAGCTTGGAGACCATCGCTTGAGCCTGAGCCTCAATGGCCGGCGAGTCGGGCGCGGGAGCCTGGGCCGAAACGGCGAGGTTGCCTGCGAAGAGAATTGTGGAAACGAGAAAGAAACCCGAGAGAAGAGAGCGTTCGAATGGCGTTTTCATATCGCGCCCAAGGTAGCGCATTGGGCCGCCGGATGTACAGGGCGCCCGCGTGACGGCGCCGGTTGGCTAAAAGGGCTGACACGTCGCTGATCGTCAGCGGCTTTGTGATCCCGATTGCCCTTGTCAGTCCGTTCTCAGCCGGGGCGCTCGTCGCCGACGGCCTGGTGTGGGGCCGTTTTCCTCTCGGACTCGACCATCGGCAGGTTTTTTCGCCGGAGACGTTGGGCTGTTCTCCAGCAAAATCAGGAATTTGCAATGTGACTCGGATCACAGGTGGGGGTGAATGAGGTCACTGCCCGGCCTTGCGCCCGAAGCGCACACTCAGAGTCCAATGAGCGAGATAGCAATGCGCCCCGGAGGAGAGTGAACCGTGAGTTTCGATCAAGGATTGAAGACGATTGTGGTCGCAACCGGCCTCGATGGCCAGGCAGAGGCGGCTCTGGAATACGCACGCAAGCTGGCCACGAACTACGGGGCACGAATCATTCTGGCGCATGGGCTCGATCCGATGGAGTACGCAGCCGTTGAAGGGCTCCCCGGCAACGTCGAAAGCCACCTGACCGAACAGGCTCGCAAAGTGCTGGACAAGCTCGCGGGCGACCTGCTCCGCGAAGGAATTCACAGCCATTCCGTGGTGCGGCAAGGGACGGTTGCGGAGATGCTGGTGGATGTGGCGCGCCAGTACGAGGCCGGGCTGATCGTTATTGGCACCAAAGGGATGGAGGGCGCCGGACCCGTGGTAGTGGGCGCGATTGCGGAGCAACTCGTCAGGTTGTCGCCTTGTCCGGTGCTGGCCGTTGCCGCGGACTGGAATGCAGGCCCCAATCGGCCCAAGCCAGGCGGACCGGTTCTGCTCACAATGGAACGAAACGAATCCGCCACTGCTGCTGCCGCGACCGCCTACTCCCTGGCGAAGACCTTTGAGCGGCCTCTGCTTGTGCTGCACGTTCGCACAGCCGCCGAGATTAGAGCCGGCAAGGATCCTTGCGTCGCGGCGGATTTTGGCGTCAAGCTTCCACCGCGCGGTCACCATGCGCTCAGTGGGGGCTCAGGCTGGCTGCTCAACGAGGCTCCGGTGCATTGCATCGTGAAGGGCGGCGACCCTGCCGATGCCGTTGCAGAAGCGATTGCCGAAAATCACCCCTGCATTCTTGTCGCCGGGGTCAAACGCTCGAGCGCCACGCCGGGGCCGCATGGAACGGTCTTTGCTTTGCTCTCGGCCTCGCGCGTGCCCGTTCTTTGCGTTCCACCCGAAACATCGCGCGCCGACGTGGAGCGGCTGGTTGCGGTTCCGGTGGGAGCGCTGTAGCAGGTCGGGACTCGGCTCTAGCGCATGGTCCCGATTGTTTCCAGGGAAAAATGGGCGGGTGAAAGGAGAAAACCGCACCGTTTTATCCAACAAAAATCGAGCACAGATCCGGACAATGAAGAACCGGCGCGATGGGATGGCCGATCCGCGCGACCGGTTTTGGCCCACGCACATTCAAGGCACACACCGGGAACCGGAAAATGGCGGACAGGGAAACCGAAACGCCTTCGAACCGGAAGCAGGGCGAGGAAATGCTTAACATTCAACCAGATACGCGTTTGGAGCGCTTGGCCGCTGCGGCGGCGCATCCGCTTGCGGAGTTGTTGGATTGCCCCCAGGATGCCGGTCGCCTGCTGAGCGGGGACACAAAACGCATCGATTTTGAACCTGGTGCCGTGGTCTTTCGCCAGCAAGGGCCCTGCAAAGGACTCTACGTCGTGGTTTCCGGTGATTTTGTGCGCAAGGCGGAGCGTTTTGAGATGCGCGTCATTCTGGGATCGGCCCGGCCGGGAGACCTGGTGGAACTGGCCGCCGCGCTCGGAGACGGACATCATGCTTACACCTTGAGTGCAGTCACCTACGGATCTTTGCTGCTGTTGCCGACGGAAGCGCTGCACAAGTCGTTTGAGTGCTACCCACCGCTGCGGATGCGGCTCCTGGAGGAACTGGCGCGCGAAGTGTCGCGGGCCTATATCACCTGCTGCCTGACCCGCGTGACGCCCGCCCGGCGCCACAGCAACGCTGCGGCCACAGCATAGGACTGTTGCGGTGTGGGCAGTTGGGTAAGAGTGGAATCAGCCGGGTGGGAGCATCCAGCGTCCCAAATTGCGATTTGCGCTATACTTCTGGTAGCCCTTAGCTTCCAACGGTATAAGTATGGCCACGCTCCACTCTCATCACCCTCCGGAAGATTGCCTGAATTGTGAGCATCGGCATCTGCGGATGTTCTGCGATCTCACGCCAGAAGCGCTGGCTGACTACGACCAGATTGGCATCATGATGAGCCATGCTCGCGGGGCCAAGCTGTTCTCAGAGGGCGACCCTGCGCGCAATGTCTTTGTCATTTGCTTCGGGCAGGTCAAGATCTCCTCCACCTCGCGCGACGGCAAGACAATGATCCTGAAGATCGCCGGGCCGGGCGACGTGATGGGGCTAAGCGCCGTGCTGGCCAACGTGCCGCACGAGGTAACGGCCGAAGCGATCGAGCCGTGCCAGGTAAAGACCGTCCGCAAGCAGGAGTTCATCGAATTCCTGGGCCGGCACGGGATCGCCTCCATGCACGCGGCGCAGTCGCTCAGTGGCGAGTACCTCACAGTCTTTCACGATGCCAAGCGGCTGGCACTTTCAGGATCTGCGGCAGGACGCCTGGCGCGGCTGCTGCTTGACTGGGGGCGCGCGTCGGCCAACGGCAAGCCGGAGATTCGCTTCACCATGGCCCTGACGCACGAGGAGATTGCCAACATGGCGGGCACCTCGCGCGAAACGGTGACGCGCCTGCTGAACCAGTTCCGGCGCGACCAGTGGATCACCATCAAGGGGACCAGCCTGACGATCCTGAAGCCGGACCTGCTGGAGCGGTTGACGGCGTAAGCGTCCGGTCCTTCCCGTCCTTCGGATTCTCCCAGGCAAATCCAAGCCCCGCATCAGTTTGATAGTTTGAATCCATGCCTGAAACGACCTCCCCGCCCAACGAAACCGCACTTGACCTCGAATCCCTCGTCTTCGACGTCGTCGCACAGGCCATGACCGCGGGTGCCAGTGACGCGGAGGCCGTAGTGCGCGAGGGCGATGAGTTCAGCGTGAATGTGCGCATGGGCGAGGTGGAAACGCTGAAGGAATCGGGCTCGCGCGGGCTTGGGTTGCGGCTGTTTCTCGGCAAGCGATCCGGCTCGGCTTCGACCAGCGACCTCACTGCGGATGGAATTCGGCAGCTTGTCGAGGGGGCGCTGGCGCTGGCAAAAGTCACCGA
>JBEKWT010000289.1:0-4445 GCA_049512795.1 Occallatibacter sp. | reverse complement strand
CGAGCACCGCTGGAACCTTTTGCGGACGCCTGCCGGTGTGGAGCATCACCACATGCACGACAGGTTACGGTTTCGGTGTGAGAGTGGGCGGTGATTTCTATCACATAAGATATGGGGGCTAATTTTGGGGCCAAAGGTCCATTGGCCAGTCACTTGCGGGTCGTTCGTTCAGGAGGGCCGGACCAAGCCGTCACATCGCCAAGAAACCGAGTTCAAACGTGAGGCCCATCACATCCAAAGCTCCCTGTTCTCAAGCAAACTCGGAGCAACTGCCGCTGCAGATGGGAAAGAACCGGGCATTTCGACCTCACCCGCGGCCTGTGCGGACAGGAATGAAGGCCGGAAAGCGGGAGAGGCGAACGGCCGCGTCAGAATGGAACGAGGAAGAACGATGGCGGACATGCAGACTTCGTTGGAAGAGCAGACGCGGTCGCCACGGTTGAGCCGGACGTCGCCGCTGGGGTGCGCGGCCTGCGCGAATCGCCGTCCCGGCTGGTTCTGCTCGCTCGGGAGCGCGGTTTTGGCCGATCTGGAACTCGCCACCAGCACAATTTCGCTGCCTTCGCAGGCTGCGCTCTTTACTGAAGGTGAAGACGCGCGTTGCCTCTACCTGATTTGCAGCGGCTATTTGAAGCTGACTGCGGGACGGCGTGAGGACCGGCACATGATTGTCCGCGTTGCCGGCCCCGGGTCGATGCTCGGCTTGTACGCCGTGCTCTCGCATGGTGTTTACGAGGTTTCGGCGGAGTCATTGACGCCCGCCCAGTTGCGACCGGTGGAGCGGGAGCGATTTTTGAGTTTTCTGCGCAACCACAAGGAAGCACAACTGCGTGCCGTGCAATGCATCTGCCAGGAGTACCGCTTCGCGCTGCAAGATGCGTGCCGCATTGCACTGGCTGAAACCGTGGCCGCGCGGTTGGCTCGCCTGCTGACGGAACTTGCGCATCAGATCGGCGAGCACACCACTGGCGGAGAATTCCGCTTCCCGCTTTTGTTGACGCACGAGGAGATGGCCTCGATGACCTGCACCACCCGCGAGACCGTCACCCGCACCCTCGGACAGTTCCGCAAAGACGGCTGGATCTCAATTGAAGACTCCAACGTGACCATTCATCAACCTGGCCAGCTGCAAGGCCTTCTGTAGCTTCACCCAGAGGAGCAGCATCGTCCGGAGAGGACGACGCAGGCTCTACTTTTTCGCTTCCCCGCGCCCCGAATGTGGAGTCCAAAGAGCTATGATTCTTGGAGGAACACTGCTTTAAAGGTTGGAGCTCAATCTGCTCATGAATCGTTTTATTTTGTTCTTATCCTGCTCTCTTCTGTGCTGCGTTGCAGCTGCCCAAAATCCCGCTCCCGATCCAGCAGCGAGCGCGGTTCCGCCGACAAACAGTCCCGGCGTGATGGAAACCGTCAGCCCGGAGATCCTGCAATTCCAGAAGATTGAAGACAGTTGGTCCGACGCCGTGAACCGGCGCGACCAATACGGTCTGGAACTGGTGCTATCTCCCTTGTTTGTAGATGTTTCCGCGAGCGGCGATGTGACGACGCGCAACCAACAGGTGGCGCAGGTGCTCAGCCTCGAAGACAAGACGCTCTACCTGACGCAGAAGGTCGTTACGGTGCGCATGCTCGGCGATATTGCCGTGGCTAACGGCACGTACACGCTGCACCACAAGGTCGCATCAGGCCTGGTGGACGAAAGAGGCGTCTTCACGCAGGTCTTTGAGCGGGTGCACGGCGGCTGGCTGTGCCTCAACTCGCAGCGGACCGTGCTGCGGCAGGATGCAAGCTCGAAGAAGAGAGAGTCGTCACCGGAAACACCGTTTCACCTGCCGAACCCGTTCTCCAGGGGCGATAAGGGGCCACAATAGCGCTGAGGGAACCGAAGCTGCCCGCAATGAAAGTTTCTTTATTAGGGCCGCCCGTTAATAAAGGTTGGGGGGCTTTCCTTTAGTAGCGACTCGACCATCACTCAAACTCAAACAAGGAAGGGGCACGTTTACAGCGCGGCCATGGCTTCGGCCTGGTTGGGGAACAGGCGCGCGTATTTCGTGATGCCCACCATGGTGAAGACCTTGGTGAAGTGTGCCGAGAGGCCGAAGGCGAAGACGGTCTGCCCAGAGTGCGCGGCTTGAATGAGCAGTTGGATGACCAAGGCAATTCCACTGGAGTTGATGTAGTCCACGCGCGTGAAGTCGAGCAGGATGAGCTTCGTCGTCTCCCTGGGCAGGCCCTCGTAGGCGCCCAGAACGGCGTCCTTCGAGGTGCTGGCAATATCGCCCTCAAAACGGAGGATGGCTACCGGGTATCCCGACGGGGACTTGATCTGGTCAACGTGCGATTTGGTGTCGCTCTGCACTTTTCAATTGCCTCCACTTTCTATACGGCTCCGCTTTAGCCTACACCGGCGTCTTGTCCAACTTGATGAGCAGGCGGACGTAGCTGCTTTTGCCATCGGCTCCGGTCACCCATTCCGCTTCGTCCACTAACGCCTGGATGAGGAACATCCCCATGCCGCGCGCGTCTTCTTCGCCGTGCATCTTGCGATCGATGTCCGGCCTCGCGGGCTGAGTCGTGATTCCCCGGCCATCGTCGATCACCTTCACTTCAAGCGCGTCGTTATCGGCGCGAAGAACCACTCCGACGGAGAGCTTTTCATTCAGCCGGTTGCCGTGTTCGATGGCGTTGATGCACGCCTCGGCCACTGCCGTCTTCAGATCTTCGATCCGATCCTCAGGGAAACCCATCAGCTTGGCCACCGCCGACGCCGTGCTCATGGCCACCTTTTCGTAGCCCATTTTTGTGGGAAGACGGACCTCGACGGTGGTGGTTTTCGGCTCGGTCATTCCAGCATCACTCCGCGGCACAGCGCCAGCGCGGTCATATCGTCAGCTTGCGGGCCGCCCTCGGCAAACGCTTCAATGGCTACCCACAATGCATCGAGGATACCATCGGCTTTCTTGGACGGGCTCTTAGAAAATTCATTCAAAAGCCTTTCCGGACCAAACTCTTCATCTCCCCTGAAGACCTCGGTGAGGCCGTCGGTATAGAAAAGGAGGCGCGCTCCGTCCGGGAAGCTGTGCTGTTCGCTTGTGTAGCGCATGCCGGGCAAAAGGCCGAGGGGCGTTCCGGCCGCGTCAAACTGGATCGGCGGTGCGCCCGGTGCGACAAGGAACCCGGGATTGTGGCCCGCATTCACCACTTCGATCTCGCCCGCCGCGGGATGCAGCCGGAGAAAAATTGCCGTGACGTAGCGCCGGCGCGCCTCTTCGCCTTCGGCCCATTGGTGCTGGTTCATGCGCGTGGCCAGGTCGTCGAGCGGCGGGCCGGTGAGCGCCATGCCGCGAAAAGCCGCCCGGAAGCTGGTGGACATGATGGCCGATGCAAGTCCCTTGCCGGCCACATCGGCCACAGCGATCAGCAGGCTGCCGTCGGGCTGTCCGACGATATCGAGATAGTCGCCGCCCACCTCGTAGCAGGTATCGGAGCGGAAGGCGATGGAATAGCCGGGAATCTCTGGCAGCTCCTGGGGCAGCAGCGAGCGCTGAATCTGCCGCGCTGCGTTCAGATCCTGCTGCAAGCGCGCGAACTCGACGTTGCGCTTGTGATTACGCGCGTTTTCCAGAGCCACAGCGGCCTGCAGCGCCAGGCCTTCAAGGAAGTCGGCCTCGGAGAGCGAAAGCTCGCGCCCGCCAGGGGACGCCACGACGAGCTCGGTCATTTTGCGGCCGTCGCGATCGTCGAGCGGATAACGGAGCAGTTGATCTGGGCTCGCGGCGTCTGCTGCGGTCTCCGCCGGAAGCCTGCCATAAGAAAGGCCGGCTGAGGGAAAAGCAGCGCCAGCCATCTCCAGCTCACGCACGACGATGCGCAGGACGGACTCGAGGACTTCGTCCTCCCGGATGGTGGAGTGCACCTGGCGCGAGGCCTCAAGCAACGCCTGTAGCCTGAACACCTGCTGCTGCAATTCGATTGTTTCGCCGCCCGCCGAAAGCTGAGCGTCGAGTTCCATAAGGACCCCCGTGGAATCTGAATGTATCACGCTGTCGCGGCGCCCGCGCGCGGTTGCGATTTGCGCCCTGGCAGGACTGTTGCAAGGGGCGCGGCAGGCGAAACCATCGATCGCAAGCGAGAAAGACGATCCCTGGCAAACAGCCGGTGGTTTTGGAGGCAGGAGTACACTTGCGGCAGTTGCCGAACAGTCCCCAAAAGAACCACCCTGGAGGTCACCCGATGAAAATCCATCTACACGTGTCCAAGGCTCCGCCGTGCCGGCGGGGTGCGCGCCGTTGCAGATCCATTCTGTTGGCGTCGTTGGCTTGCGCCGCCCTCTTTGCCGCAAGCCAGTCCGTGGCCCAGTCGCGAATTGGCCGCGACTTCGCTAATCCGGCGCAGGACGCCGCGCCTGCCACCCCGCAGACAAACACCGCGCTTGCGAATCCGGT
>JBEKWT010000288.1:0-4450 GCA_049512795.1 Occallatibacter sp. | reverse complement strand
AGCTCGGTTTGGTGCAATGCGGCGCGGCGAATGATCGCGGTAGTGGCCATGGCGATTCCAATTGACCCGCCGATGTTGCGCAGCATGTTGAAGAGGCCGGTGGCGTTACCCATCTCGTTACGGGAGATGGTGCGGGTGGACAAAGTGGCTAGGGCCACGAAGACAAAACTGAGCGCGAAGCCGGTGAGCGTGATGGGAAAGAGCAGCGTGTAGGGGCCGATGTCGAGATTGACCTCGCCGAAGATGAAGGCGCAGACGGCGAAACCGAGGAATCCGGCCGAGAGCAGCTTGCGGTTGTCGATGCGCGAACCGAGGAATCCGATGAGGGGCGAGCCGATAAAGGAGCCCACGCCACGGGGAAAGACAACCAGGCCCGCGGTAAATGCGGTGTAGCCGAGAATCTCCTGATAGTAGAGCGGCAGAATGGCGATGGTGATGTAGATGCACATGCCCAGCATGGCAATCATCAGGCAGCCGGTTCGGAAATTGGGGTTCTTGAGGATATGCAGGTCGACAAGGCCTTTGGGATTTGTCCAGGAGTGCCAGATCCACAAGAGGAACGCGACGATGAGCGCAGCGACTGCCCAGCGCACCCAGACAGCGCCGAACCAATCGTCCTCCTGACCCTTGTCGAGAACGATCTGCAGGCAGCCGGTCCAAACGGCGAGCAAGCCGAAGCCGATATTATCGAACGCGCCAACTTTGGCGTTCTTGATGTAGGGCGGGTCGTGGACGAAGCGGCCGATCATGATGACGGCAAGAATGCCGACGGGAATATTGATGTAAAAGGCATAGCGCCAGCTCCAGGTGTCGGTGAGCCAGCCGCCGAGGGTGGGACCGAGCACCGGCGCGCATACGATTCCCAGGCCGTAGGCGGCCATGGCTTTGGAGCGATCCTTGAGAGAGAAGCTTTCAAGCAGGATGGATTGCGAGAGTGGCTGGAGAGCGCCGCCGCCTGCGCCCTGCAAGACGCGGGCCAGCAGGATGATTGCGAGCGACGGGGCTGCGCCGCAGAAGAACGAGGCGACGGTGAAGAGGATGACGCAGGTGAGCAGGAAGCGCTTGCGGCCGAAGCGGCGGGCAAACCAGTTGGAGGCGGGAAGAATGACGGCGTTGGCGACCAGGTAGCTGGTGAGCACCCAGGTGGCTTCAGAATTTGAGGCCGAGAGCGAGCCGGCGATGTACGGCAGGGCCACCGAGGCGATGGCCGTGTCGAGCACTTCCATGAAAGTGGGGAGCATGACCGAAACGGTGACCAGCCACGGATTAACGCCCTGGGTGAGCGGATAACGAGCTTGAGCGGCGGCCGTGGTCATGCCAGGAGACTCTTAGAAGGGTAAACGATTGGCGATGAGGCAGATTGTGATGCGGACCACGGCGCGGCGTTGCATTGCACACGGTTTGCCCGGATTGTGGGGCGGGTGCCGCAGGCCTGCTTGACACAATCGGCCGCGCCCTTGATGCTGTACAGTTCCGGTCTTTGAGGATGTGGCGGCAGGGGGTTACGGTGATGCGAGTTCGCGTCTTCTATCACGACAAGTGTTTTGACGGAGCTTGCTCAGCCTCGCTTTTCACGCGCTTTCATCGCGAGTGCATCACCCGGGACGCGAGCTACGAGTATCACGGGCTGGTGCATCGCGCCGGAGCGCTATTCGACGAGAGCGAGTTCAGCGGCGACGAGAACGCGATTGTGGACTTCAAATATTCCGCGTCGCCCAAGATTACGTGGTGGTTCGATCATCACCAATCGGCGTTCCTGACGGCAGAGGACCATGAGAACTTTCTGGCTTGCCAGCGCGATCCGATTTGCGCGGCGCGGAAGTTCTTCGATCCTAATTACACGTCGTGCACGAGCTTTCTGGCGCACATCGCCAAAACGCGGTATGGATTCGATACGGCTCCCGTGGCGGAGCTGATTCATTGGGCCGACATCGTGGACGGCGCAAAATATGAGAGCCCGGAAGCGGCTGTCGAGATGGCCGCGCCCGCGATGAAGCTGACGCTGATTATCGAAGCCACGGAGGATCCGGGGTTTATTCCGCGGCTGATTCCGCTGCTGACGGAGATGCCGTTGGAAAAGGTGCTGTGCCAGCCGTTCGTGTCGGAACTGCTCCCGCCGCTGCTCAAGCGTCACGAGGAGGCGCTGGAACTGATTCGCAGCCGCGCGGAGGAGCGCGATGGGACGATCTTCTTCGACATTACCGATCATCCGCTGGAAGGATTCAACAAGTTCATCCCGTACTATCTCTATCCGCAGGCGACGTACTCGATCGGGCTATCGAAGTCGAGCTTCCGCACCAAGGTGGCAGTGGGGTCGAATCCGTGGACCAAGACCGACCCGGCGAAGCTGGTGAACCTGGCGCAGATTTGCGAGCGCTACGGCGGGGGCGGGCACGCGCGCGTGGGGGCGATCAGCTTTCCGCCGGACAAGGAAGCGGAGGCGCGGGCGGCAGCCGAGGAGATTGTGGGAGAGTTGAGAAAACAGGGATCAGGGACCAGGGATCAGGCTTCAGGGTTCGCGGCGACATAGGTGCCGAGGAACCGGTCGAATTCTGCTCGCGGCGCGAATTCTGGGCAGTCGTGAGCGCTGACAGCCTTGGTGGCGTCTCGTGGAATTATGAGACTCACAGTTCGTATGATTGAGGTCGCTGTGTGTTTGGCCGGTTTTGCCGGAGTCTCTCACGCCAGCTTCGGACAATGCCACTTCCCGAAGACGCCGAATAAACAGTCCATTACTTACCGATTCCGTCCGGAAGCGACTTCTGCCGGCATGGTCTTACATGTGACATTTTCGTTCCGCCCAAGTACGAACGGAACCCAGGTGTTGATTCTGCCAACGCAGTGGGCTGGAGAGACGCTGCACGCCGTGACCAACCTGCACGCAGCTTCAGGCGGCGCTTCGCTCGAGAAGGGCGCGGATGCAGACTCGATGACTGTCCGCGCTCGCCCGCACCGCCCCGTTGTCATTGCGTACGATCTCAAAAGGGATTGGAGTGGTCCGCTGGTGCACCCGCTTCAGTTCCATCCCGTGTTGATGCCCGAGTACTTTGAATTCACAGGAAGCAACGCGCTGGTGCGGCTAAAGTTGGACGATCAGGTAATCGAAACAGCGAATTTCGATTGGCAAGCGATTCCAGCCGCGTGGGCGTTGGCCACAAGTTTCGGCACGACCACATCGGCGGCCGATCGCTGCCAAACTTATACAGGGTCGTGGAGAGATGTGAACGATGGTCTTTATGCGGCCGGCGATTTTCGCATCCATCCGTTCCAGATCAATGGCAGCCCTGCGTTTCTTGCTGCGCGGGGCTCCTGGACTTTTTCGGATGACGATGCGGTCAAAGATGTTCAAAAAGTTGTCGGGATGGTACGAAACTTCTGGAACGACGACGAGTTTCCCTATTTTCTCGTCACACTAAGCCCCTACGACCAAGATCACGGGAGCAGCGACGGCAGCGCATTTACAAATGCGTTCTGGATGTTCGTGTCTCGTCTCGATTCATTCAACGGACTGCTTCCACAACTTGCGCATGAATCATTTCATGCGTGGGATCCGATGCGAATGGGAATGGTGCCGACGGGCTACAACCAAGACCTGATTAAGTGGTTCCGGGAGGGTCCGACTGAATACTATGCCCAATTGCTCACCTACCAGGCAGGCGAGTTGACGCCTTTGGAATACGTCAATTCATTGAACATCGCTTTGCGCAGGTTTCCGACCTCGAACGATGAATATGTTCGTGGCCGGATCATAGCGCTCTGGCTGGATGGGACAATCCGGAAAGAATCGGGTGGGCGGCACTCGCTCGACGATGTGATGTTCGATATGGTGCGAACGGGCGATCAGCCGTACACCCTCGACCGCATTCTCGCAACGGCGGGGCACTACCTCACGCCGGAGTCGGACGCCTTATTGCAACAAGCAGTGGTTCATCATGGGGACCTTCCGGCGCCCGAGCGTCTGCCTATGCTGAGCGATTGTGCCCATGCATCGCTTGACGATGTCGCGACCTTTGATCTGGGATTCGACTTCGATCGAACGCGATCCACAAAAACTGTCGCAGGAGTGGTCGATAATGGGCCGGCATTCAATGCCGGGCTTCGCGACGGGCAACTCCTGCGCGGCTATTCTTTCAGCAGGGAAGACACGGAAGACCTAGCGAAATTCAAAGTCCACACAGACGCCGGGGATAAGCAGATTGAGTTCTATCCGCGAGGTAAGACGATTCAGGTGTGGCAGTACCACATGGATAAAGGCAAGCCATGTCAGTTGCGCTAGCGTGTCTGTCCGGTCTCGAGCGATAGCATGGCATCATCATTTGAACGATGAGCGAATATCTTTTTGTGTATGGGACGCTGCAGCCGGGGCTTGCGCCGACGAAGATTGCGCGCGTGGCGGCGAAGCTGCGGCCGGTGGGCGAGGGATTCGTGCGCGGGGTGCTCTACGATCTGG
>JBEKWT010000287.1:0-4455 GCA_049512795.1 Occallatibacter sp. | reverse complement strand
CGTTTCCTCACGGCGAGGGCTCCTTCACACCAGTCACATCGAGCAAAAGCGAAGCTCTGCTTGCCGAGATCTCGGCGAGTGTCTTGAATCCTGACGCCTGCTTCTTCCTGCCGGCTCACCCAACCGGCGGATCGAGGCCAAAGTTGCAGCCAACTCGCTCGATTTGCTTTGCGTGGCGGCGAGCCAAGGCGCGACAATAGCGCAATGAAGTGGCTTCGTCTCTTTGCCCTTGCTCTTTTAGTTCTTTGCTCGGCGCTGCCTGAACTCTACGCACTTGATAAACAGCCGGCCGAGGTGTTCCACAGCCGGCGCGTCGCGCTGGCGGCCAGGCTCCAGGGCGGCGTGGCTGTGCTTTTCGCGGCGGAGGAGTCTCAACTCGATTTCATGCCCTACCGCCAGGACTCGGACTTTTACTATTTGACCGGCTGGAATGAGCCCGGCGCAGCCCTCATGATCGTTAGCGACGCACCCCACGCAGCTTCGCCACGTGCCTACAAGGAGATTTTGTTCCTGCCCACGCGCAATCTCCGCATGGAAAATTACACCGGCGTCAAGATGGATGCGGTAACTCCAGGAGTGGAACAGGCCGCGGGCGTGGACCATGTCGAACCGATGGCTGAACTCCCCGTGGAGCTGAACCAGCTTATCGCTGCCGACCACACGCTCTACGCCAATCTCTGGTCGCAACCGGATTCACCAGAGGCGAAAGCCCTGCTTGGCTTTATCGGCGTCGCGCTGGGAACATCGGTTTTTCCGCCGTCTCACGACGTCACCAGCCAGATCATTCCGCTGCGCCAGGTCAAGGACGATGGGGAGATCGAGCTCATCAAAAAAGCATCCGCGGCGTCTGTCCTCGCGCAGCGCGTCATGATGCAATGGTGGGTCAAGCCGGGAATGACGGAGCGCGCAATCGCCGGAGCCATGACTGCCGTTTGGATGGAGAACGGCTGCGAGCGGCCAAGCTATTCACCCATCGTCGGCTCGGGCGTTGACTCCACCGTCCTTCACTACTCCGCCAACGCCCGCACCATGCAGGACGGAGACATCCTCCTCGTCGATGCGGCCTGCGAGTATTCAATGTACGCCGCCGACATCACCCGCACCGTTCCAGTGAACGGGCATTTCACCGCTCGCCAGCGCGAGATATACGACATCGTACTGGCCGCGCAACAGGCCGCCATCAACGCTTTTGTGGCCGGTAAATCCACCATCAACGACCGTGACCGCCAAGATCCGAACTCGCTCGACACCGTCGCCTACAACTACATCAATACCCACGGAAAAGACCTGCACGGCCAGTCCCTCGGCCAATATTGGCTGCACGGGCTGGGCCACATGATGGGCATCGATGTGCACGATCCCGCCAATTACCCCGCGGTGCTCAAGCCGGGAATGGTCTTCACCATCGAGCCGGGTATCTACATTCCCGAGGAAAACCTTGGCGTCCGCATCGAGTGCGATTTCCTGGTGGGCGCAAACGGCAAGTTGATCGATCTCGACGCCGCGCTACCGCATACCGCCGACGAAATCGAAGCCGCGATGCGCGCAAAATGAATCGCGGAAGCGCAAAAATGAATCGCGAAAAACCCAAATGAACCGCGAAGCGAGAAAGATGAATCGCGGAACGCAGAAATAAATATGGACCCGCGCGACGCCATGCCTTCCGAGCAGCTTGAGATGCTCAGCCACGTCTTTAGCGAACAATTGCTGGCCTGCCTTGATGCGTGCGCGCGGGGACGTACTGGACTTTTCTCAGAGTTGATTGACGGGGAAGACGAGAGATCTTGGCCAGAGGCAGCGCGCTTGCGCGAACTTGCTGTCGCGCTTCAGACTGTCCTCGCTCAGCAAGAGGAACGGAACGCACTTTGTGACGAGTTTCTTGACCTGTGTACCATCCATGGCGAAAGCCATCCGGGTGAGCGCAAACTTGCACGTGCGTTTCTGGAACGAATCGAACGCGGCGAAGTGGGCGCGCCTGAAAAACCGCCATGGTAAATCCGTGCGGCAACGGCGGTCGGGACTAACTGGCGAAAAGCCCCGCAAATCTCCGGGCATAAATGCCGCCCGGAGATAAGGGATCAACGCGATGCTAAATCCCGGCGCGCTAAAAGCGCACGCCAACCGTCACAGGAATCAGCTCAGTAGTCCCTAGGCCGTTGTTCTGGGAGATGGGGGGAGTATGCACATACAGGTACCGAGCTTCGGCGAAAATTTCGGATTTGCCGGCCGTATCGGGCCCGTACATATCGCCGCCCAGGCGGTGATAAATCCCTAAGCCGCCGCTGCCGCCCCACTGATTGGAGGTAATCGAGAGAACATTCTCCGGCACCTCGTATCCATACAGGTCGCAGCACACGTAATCGCTGAAGTTTGTCGACTTGTGGTAGTAGCCAAACCCGCCAACCACGTAGAGGCCGTTATGCCATTTCGGAGTGAGATCGATGACCGGAGAGCCGGTAATCGAGTTGAAATGGGCATCGCCCGACTGAGTGCCGACTGCTGAAATGAATGCACCGGGCAGCTTGTCGTCGATGAATTGATACTCCAGCAGCGTAGAAAACACTCTGGAGAAACGGAACCCTCCACCGACGGTAAAGTTCCCGCCCCACGTGATGTATGGCGTGTCGTTACCGACGGGCCCGTTGAATCCGCCACCAGCCTCAAATGCGAGGGCATGGTGAAAAATCCCATGATGGCCGCCTCCACCTTCGCCGCCCTGGCCGTATTGGCCTCCGCCGCCAAACGCCGCAGCTCCACCGGCAGCTGGATTGCCGGGCAGCGAGAACTCTGCGAGTTGCAATCCCGACGCGCTCAGCCCAGCCTGACTTGACGAGTAGCCGGCATCGCCGAATGGACTATGAGTGAATTGATCGATGGATGGGGCGGGCGAAGAAGCAGTTTGCGCAGCCGCAAAACCGGCCGCGACCAAGCCCACGACAACCATCAGTCCTGCGCGCCGGATCGGCGAGATCAAACAGGGGAAGGACATAGAAACCACCTCAAATACCGGATTTTGTTCAACTTGCAGAAGAAAAATGCCTGTCACTGGAATTAGACACCGAAATTCGTCAGAGGTTGCTTGTGCCGGGGAATCTCGCGTGGGACGAGCTCAAAAAGTCCCACTTGTATAAAGTGTGGCACAAAAGTATAATGGTGTCACTGCAGACAGGAGGGACACATGGAACTGCAGACTCGAGCACGCATGAGCGAAAAAGGCCGGGTCGTAATTCCAGCCGAGATACGGAAGGCGCTCGGGATGGACGCCGGAAGCACATTAAGTCTCCGGGTGGTAGGCGATGAAGTGCGCATCTCGACGCTGCGCGCCCGAATTCGCCGAGCGCAGGAGTGGGCGCAGAAAGCCATCCCGTCGGGCGTGTCGCTTGCCGACGAGCTAAGCGCGGAACGGCGCGAGGCGGCGAAGCATGAATGAGGTCGTGTTCGACGCCTCCGCTATGCTCGCCTTGATTCAACAGGAGCGAGGCGCGGAAACGCTGACTGATGAAATCCTGATAAATGCGGTTACCAGCACGGTGAATCTCGCAGAGGTGCAAACCAAGCTCGTTAAAGCGAGTAACGATCCCGACCGAGCCTGGATTGCAGCTCTTTCCACGGTCTCTGCCGTCGAGCCATTCACCAGCGAGCAGGCAAAAATCGCCGGCGACCTGATTGCAAGAACGGAGAAGTATGGCCTGTCGCTCGGAGACCGCTGCTGCCTGGCGCTGGCCACCGCGCTCAAAGCGCCGGTCTATACCACGGAACAGACCTGGCGAAGCCTGAAGGTGGGAGTTCCGATTCATTTGATTCGATAGTAAGGCGAGTTTTGATGAGAGCTTCGCGCCCGGTCGATCCTACTGCCAGGAAACGCTACAAACGGATGCAACCGTTTATCACAGGCCGGAGCAACCGCTCCGGCCTCTCGGCTGACCTGCTGACTCGCTGACTTGCAGCCTTTACCCCTGAATGTCGAACTGCTCCGGATGCAGAGTTGGGTCACTCTTCACCAGCACGTTCTTTCCAATTAGTTCCTCGAAGTCGGTCAGCCAGCGATTGCCGTTCGACTTCAGGACCTTCACGGTCTCCGGGTTTACGCGCAACATTACGTCTGCGTTCTCGAAGTGTTTTCGCATTTTGCGCATCTCGATATAAATCTCGTTACACACCGTGGCAGAGCTTTTCACCATGCCGGTAGCCTGGCAAGTGGGGCAAGGCACGCTGAGCGTCCGTTCAAGCGATTGCTTCACGCGCTTGCGCGTGATCGCTACCAGGCCGAAATCGTTAAACTGCAGCACCTTTGTTGGAGCGCGGTCGTTCTTCAGCGCCTCTTCGAGCGCGGCCATCACCTTGAAGCGGTTCCTGCGCTCGTCCATGTCGATAAAGTCAATCACGATAATGCCGCCCAGGTCGCGCAGTCGAATCTGGCGCACGATCTCCGGCACAGCGTCGAGGTTGGTCTTG
>JBEKWT010000286.1:0-4460 GCA_049512795.1 Occallatibacter sp. | reverse complement strand
ATCGGGATCGTCCAGCGCCTGTTGCGTGGCCACGGCGTGGGTGAGGTTGCCGGACATGATGAATCGTGTGCGGTCTTCCCAGTAACTGAGCATCTCAGTGAATGTGCTGAGAGCGGGCACGCTGATGGCTGGAAGGCTGACGATGGGGGCCGCGATTTTGGCGCCCTGAATCATGATGTTGAGAGCCTTGAGGAACATCGATTGCGCAGCGGCTCTGGAGATGTTCACAGCCAGTTTGCCGGTTCCTTCAGTGAGCAGAATCTTGCTGGTGCCTTCCATGGCCTGGGGCGAGCGAAAGCCGAGCGCGTCGAGAGAGACTTTGCCCGCATTGTTGGGCGAAACAGATGCGATGGCCGACCAGGCGAGAGGCGTGAGGATATTCACGAAGGGGTGAACCTGTGTGGTATCGACTCGAAGTTGCGAGGCCTTCAGATTGGTTTCGCCAGCTCCGGGGCGAAATTGGGCGAGGGCGATGCTGACACCAACGTCGCCGTCGTGGTCGAGCAACTCTTCCTTCTTAATGTCCGAGGCGTAGCGAAGGCGCTTGTTGTCGCTGTCGTAATGGAGGTATTGGGTCTGGGCCGCGGGATCGGGGAGCTGATCCGTCGGGCCGCGCGAGGCCGCTTTGCTGCCGTAGTTACCGCTGTAGGGGTTCACGGAGTCGTAGAACCCGTTCCAGAAGCTGTAGGAATCGTGAGGCAAGTCTTCCGGCGGAGTTGCTGCCGCGGCAGCGGTGGCGGAGTTTTGCTCGGCCGTGGAGTTTTGCGCGGCGGCATTTTGTGCGGCGGCGAGCTGGGGGAGTAGCGCAGTAATCATGCCGAGCGCGGAAGCGTCGGCCAGGAAAAGGCGTCGAGAGACTGGCATCGGTTTATCCTCCATATGTCTTGCCGGAGTGATTCAATGAGCTGCCGGCTGCCAAATTGATAAGTGGGCCCGATTGATGAAACCAAACGTCGATAAATGAAGCCTAATGAGTTGCACTTTGGGGGGCACTGTGAACTGTGGTGAGCCCAATGCCCCAATTCGTGGGAACTGGTTGGTCGAATCCGCGGGTTCCTCCGCTGGTTTGATTCAAGAGTTTCTCCAGGGGAGACGAGACGCCGCGAGTGCCGCGCGAAGCGACGCCTTCAAAGTTCAGGACGTATGGGTCGGCGAGCGGCTGCTCGGTGCTCAGCATGATGAGCGTATCCACTCCATAAGGGGGACCGATGCGCAAAACCGGCGCGCCCGGCAGAACGAACTGGCGGCCGTTTTCGGAATCGTTGGGAAACTGATTCTCGGAATAGTCGCGCGGGTAAAGAACGGTGCCCTGACCGTGGCAATCGATGTCGAGCACATAGACCCAGCGATGATCGATGACGCGGTCATCGGAGGCGAGGGCCATTTTGAGCTGATCGCCCTGGTGCGTGGTCTGATTGGCCGGAAGCGGCGTGGCGGCGTTCGAGGGAAGCAGGGTCAGCGAATAATACTCGTCGCTTGACGCGTCGGCGGGGCTGTTGGCCAGTTCGAGCCAGCCATGGACCTTGGCGAGGAGCGACGAGTAATGGTTCAGCTTGTCGCCTGCGGCATCGATGGCGGAAGCGCTGCCGATGGGTACCCAGTCAGTGCGCACCGGGTACTGTGAGGTGGCCGAGCAGCCGGGGCTGTGCGGGGCGGCGGTGGGCAAAGGCGGTCCAGCCGCCAACTCGCTCTTGTGATACAACGCGTAGGCAGGTCCATCGGCGGTTAAGACGCCGGTGAGTGCGTAGTGCGCGACCGACATATTGCTTGCGGTTTGAACAGCGCTGTCGGCGCCGGCGGGCTTGAGCTTTGCAGCCAGCTCCTGCGAGGGCGGAAGATTGACCCACAGCCTGGCGCCGGCAGGAAGGTTCTTCTTGATTGCATCGGCGGTGAGCGGCGCACCGAGGTTGATCGGGGTGGCCGAGCCAGCTTGCTGCAACGTCCAATTCGTGCCGTCCCAACTGAGGACGTGGGTCCACTGCTGCTCCGCAGGATCGGAGACCAAATTTGCACCGGAGGCCTGCACCTCCGCAGCGGCCGCGTCGATCTGGTCCTCGGAGAGATTCGAAGGCCAGAGCCAAACGAGCAAGGGAGGGTTATCGGCGGGAATCCATTTGCTCAGCTCGAAAAGGTCGCCCGGAGAAACTTTCGCGCCCGCGGGGCTGACGATTTCGGCCGAAGAGCGGGCGAGGCCGTCGAGGCTGGTGATGCGAAGCAGAACGTTTTGGCCGGCGCTGTTGGCGATGGCAGCGGTGAATTCGCTACCGACACCGAGCGAGGAAGCGCGACCGATGTCGAGCGAGACAGAGCCGTCATCGTTTGTGCCGAGCGCGGCGGCGCGCACCTTGTCAGATTTGGCGGCGGCGCCACCGAAGAGCGGCTGTTCGCGCCTCGCGGCCGTAGCGTCAAGGTCAGGCTCCTGATCGGGCACGTTGCTGCCCTCGAGGACAGCCTTGACACGCTCATAAACAATGGATGCGGGCGTGTCGGCAGGCAATGCCTGCAGAGCCTGAAGCAGCGCGGCAGTGAACGCGCCGTGCGGCTCGGTACCGGCCGGCATTTCCTTGGCGGTCTGATCCTGTTGCGCGGCGGAAAAGACCAGCGCGGAATTGTCGGTGCGCTGGGTTGGCGCGGGGCGCGGCTGGCCGTTGGGCAGCGTGTCTGGAGCCTCATTGATGTCGCGGGGATCAAAGGCGAGAGCGCGCTCGCGATAAACCGGGCCGATGCCGCGGCTGATACCGCCGGAGTGGCAACTGTCAAAGATGACGGTGAGATGGACGCCCTTGTCGAGAGCGGCGTTGAAGATGCGCGTCATCTCGCGATCGCGGACGTCGTAGCCGCCTTTGTAGGCGTCAGAGGGAACCATTGTGCTGTCGGCGTGAACATACTGACCGCCGACCAGCACGGTTAGCTTGTTGCCCTTGCTGTTGACTCGAAGCGAGCCGTGGCTGGCGTCGTAAAAAACAACGGTGTCGCCCTTTTGCGGAATATCCACCAGATACTTCTGCATTGCGGCAAGAATGCCGTCGTGCGTGGTTTGTTCGGCGGGAAGGAGAACAACTCCCGGACTCGAATGGGGTGGAGCAGGATTGGTGAGCAAAACAACGTTCGCGGCGGGGAAACCAAACTTGGGACTGGTAAGGAGGTCGGCCATGGCCTGCGCGTCGTTGACGGAGCCATCGAGATTCTCGAATGTCCCCAGCTCGCAGCGGCCGTAGATGCAGCCGGCAGGATGATCCGCCGTGGTTCCCGCAGGTTGATATGTATTGATGCCAATCAGGAGCGCTCGCTCGGTTTGGGCAACAGCGAGCGGGCCAGCGAACGAGCCAACGAGCACGAAGGCCAAGGCAGAGAATCCGGCGACGTACGCTTTCATACGAGCTCCCATTGCAAACTGCACGCGGAGTAGATCCCCCATTTTCGCGGTGGCATCCGCGGACCCCAAGACACCGAGCGTGGCGACCTCAACAGGGAAGGACCACGCATCTCGCGGCCATCCAGCGACGCGGCCTCAAACATCGCTCCAAATCGCGCCGGATGAAACGCTGCCATTCTCAGGAAGTTGCTCAACAAGTTGCTTAACCGGCGCCGCAAGCAAAGGTATGCACCGAGGCTAGTTCCCTTGCGTTTTATCGACGTAGACCGAGGCGCAAGGGTTTCAATGAAAATTGCTATTCCTTGAGCGGTTCTACAATTCACTTGCCGTTTCCAGCCTCTTGCGGGGTGGCTTTTTTTATGAAAAAGCCACTCGGCGGTTGCGGGCATGGGTATAGCAATTGTGGGACCGCTGGGGGGAGGCGGCGAATCTAATCGAAAACGTATTGCAAACGTTCTCGCCGACGAGAACAGGAAAAGTATAGCTCGCCGGGGCAACAAAGCAATTGAAAATGCTCCGGCGCGCGGATGGCGAAGGGCGACCACGGCGGGGAAGCTCAAGGGAGCTTGGGGAGTGCTACATTTCTGAGGGAGAATCAATCATATCGCAAATGCGGGCAGACAGTTCGCAGGATTTCTTGTTGGAACTTCAACTACCTCCGAGAGCGTGCTTCCCAAAACCCGGCGTCAGTGTGATCCAGAAGCAAGCGAAGTAGAAGAAAGCGCGGGAGGCAAACTGGATTGCCTGAAAGGGGCCCGAAACAAGAATATGGCCGCTAAAACGACAATAGACCAAGTCACGCCGCTTCCGCGGGTAACGTGGTCCATTTTGTTCAGGCCCTTATGAGCGGGCAGCCGCCAATTATTGAATGGCGGTCATTCAGGTGGCATCAATTGAAGTGACTGCGCAACTCTCTGCGTCTCCACAATCAAGCCAGCATCGGCTGTTGGCCACCGGGGCATGCCCCCACTGGCACGACGCGCACGGTCAACCCGCAGGGGCGGCGGCGCGCATCGCAGCGCAATTAGCGCCTCTTTGATCCGATCGGGAACGTAGCGGAGAAGGTCACCGAGGGATTCGGGCT
>JBEKWT010000285.1:0-4470 GCA_049512795.1 Occallatibacter sp. | reverse complement strand
GAGCAGCAGCGGCCAAAGCGCCAGCAGGCTGTCGCCGCGCGAATCGGCGTCGTCGTAGATGAGGAGCGAAGCGAGCGCAAAGAGAAACGGCGCGGCGAGCAGAGCGAATGCGGCGAACTGAGTCCAGGGGAGGTACGCTCCCACCCTAGGCGCAAGGACAGAAGCGCGCCGAGGGTGGGGCACCCGGCTGTTCGAAGGATGGTGCAACCACAAAAGCGCCAGGCCAGCAAAGGCGCAGGGCAACGTCCACAGCAGCTCTGGATCGCGAAAAACGGCGAGCATCAGGTCGAGCCGCGGCAGGCGGCGCTCGCCCGCGAAGGTGATCGTCCAGTCGATGTAATTGCGGACGCCCGCGGTCCAGTGCAGCGCCAGCGCGGCTGCAGAGAGGGCGGCACCCACGCCGGCCAGAATCGACAGAAAGGTGCGAGCGTCTGGCGTTTCGGGTGGAACCTGCCCGCGCCGCACGACCGCGAAAGCGAGCACAACCAGGACCGCTGCGACGGACGCCAGCAGAAACGGGAGCCCCATATTCTGTTTCGTGAAGAGCGGGAGGCAGAGTGCGACTCCCGCCGCGAATCCGCGCATCCACACAAACGCCGGTCCCCACCCTAGCCGCAAGAACAGAGACGCGGCGAGGGTGGGGCACCCGAGTTCATCCTGGTTTGCTCCCGCGCGTTGCAGCAGCCACAGAGCGACGAGAATCCAGAACGCACAGTCGCCATCGTATTCGGGAATCGGGATGATGCTGTAGATGCCAACGACAGCGAGCGGTGCCGCCAAAAGCAGCGCGACAATCCAGGCTCGAGCCACGTACCCGCGCAACGAGACGAGCGCAATACGCCAAGTCAGAAGCGTGGCCAGTCCGCCCACAATCGCGACGTAAATCACGTGATGAAAGAAGACGCGCCCGGTGAAGCGGATGATTGCAGCCTGGATCAGGAAGGTGATCGGCGCGTGAACAAAAGGAAAGTCGCGGTAGGGCATCTGCCCAAGCGCAAAGCGCATCGCGCTGTCGAGCACGTAGCTCGTGTCCCACAGAATCGCGACATGCGCGTTTTGCCAGAGCACCACGCACGCCGTTGCCAGGAAAAGCCCGAGGCCCGCGGACAAATCGCGTAATCCAAAGCCCGGCCTCAGCTGCTCGGAACTCGAGGGCCTGGCCGCAGTTCTCACCATCCGCGACGATAGTAGAAGGGGGCGCAGTAGGGCATCGAGAAGATGGCCATCAGCAGCGCGACAAACCAGCCGATCAGGGTCCAGCCAAGGAAGAGGTTCAGCAACAGGATTCCCATGGAGTTGTGCGTGTGCCGCACCGCCGCGATGATTGCAGGAAGGAAATAAAGGCCGATGCCGAAGATCAGGAAGTGCATAGAATCTCCCGCTTGTGTTCAAACAGTTCTACGCAGAGTTTAACGCCGAAGTTCCCGAATTTCGCGCGATAAAAGCTCTAATCCTATGAAAACGCGAAGCATATTTTGGTTGCGTGCCGGTTTTCCCGTGCGTATACTCTCGTCGTCTCTCAAAATCCCCCAAGGAGCGCATCATGGGAAAGATTAACGTGGGCCGCCTGATCCTGGGCGGTATTGTCGCCGGAATCGCCATCGATCTGTTGGATTATTTCGTGGACGGCGTTTGGCTTGCGCAACGCTGGGCGGACGGAATGGCCCGCCTCCACCAGCCCGGATTCTCGACGGTCCAGATTATCCTGTTCAACGTAATTGGACTTTTGACCGGGCTCGTGGCCGTCTGGGTTTATGCGGCGATCCGGCCGCGATTCGGCGCGGGCATCAAAACGGCGATTTACGCCGGGCTGGCCGTGTGGATTCTGACAGTCCTGTTCCCGAACCTCACCTTCATGCACGTTGCACACCTGTTTTCGCAACACCTGACGCTCTACACGACGCTGGGTGGGCTGGTTGAAGCCGTTTTCGGGACCGTTGCCGGAGCATCGGTTTACAGGGAAAGCTAGCGGGGCAATCGAGGTCGAAACGAAGCTCCGGGCCGCGCGGGCCTTCCAAGGGCCTGCGCACGCTTGGATTGCGTGCAAACCTCAGCATGGCTGGGTGGATGGCAGCGTTTTTCCCAAGCTATATCCTTTAGCGGTTGGCCTTTAGCTTTTCCTGCGGGAACCCTGAATACTTTCGTTCCCGCAAGTTCGAGCCAGAAGCTAATAGCGAAGGGCCGAAAGCTGTTCCGCCGGCCGGGCATAGGGTTGTCCACGGGAAGCCAACCCGCGTGCCGGTCGCGGGTTCCGCGTCCCTCTACAATGATCCGGTATGCCGACCGTTGTCAGATCGCACGCGAAGGTCAATCTGGGGCTTTTCCTTGGGGCCCCGAGGCCGGACGGCTTCCACGCGCTCGCGACTGTGTATCAAACGCTGGAAATGCATGATTTGGTGACGGTTACGGCCAAGCTGGCCGATGCGACCGAGTTGCGGATCAGCTCGAGCGACTCGCGCGTGCCAACCGACAGTTCAAATACCGCCTTGAAGATGATTTCCCTGGCTTTGGAGCAGCTTGGAGTCCAGGCAAGGGTTGAAGTCCATATTGATAAACGACTTCCGGTTCAAGGCGGGCTCGGCGCCGGGTCGGGCAACGCTGTCGCGGCGCTCATCGGACTGGAAAAAGAGCTGGGCGCTTCGGCCCTTCAGGATTTGTTCACACGCCGTCTGGGGCTCGCCGCCAAGGTCGGCTCCGATGTTCCGCTGTTTCTCGTCGGCGGAACGGTTCTGGGCGTCGATCGCGGGCAGGAAGTCTATCCGCTCAACGACATTGAGCCGACGTGGTGCGTGGTCGCCGTGCCTGAAATCGGCGTCTCCACGCCGCAGGCCTTTCGCGACTGGGATGCGCTCTGCGCTGCGGAAGGTTTGACCGCTGAGGCCGGTACCGCTAGACTAGAGAAGTTGAGCCGAAACTACGCCAGCGCCTTTCGGGGAGAGATTCCCGAGGGCGGGTTTGGAACAGGCTCCTCCGGTGTCTTCTCTTTGGGAGAAGACCTGGCCGGACCGCAAGAGACGATAAACAGGTCTGGGCTTGTCCGCACCGGGATCATGAGCTGGATTGAGAATGACTTCGAACGTGTGGTCTTTCCCCAGCATCCCTCCCTTGCAGAGATCAAGCGTCTTCTTGCGGCTTCGGGCACACCGGAGGCAGCTCTACTAGCCTCTCTGTCGGGTTCCGGTTCGGCGCTCTTTGGGTTGTACCTGACCCGCGGAGATGCTGAGGCGGCACAGGAACGGATCGGAAGCCAGGTGCAAGGATTGAACGTGAGAACGACGATCACGCGCACTCTTCCGCGATCCGCTTACTGGAATGAAATGTTGAAAAGAAGCTGATTGACAGTCCACCGTTGGGCAAGCGAGACTCACCCTCGGCTGACCGACATGCTGGGCGATCGTTCAATGGTAGGACAATGCCCTTTGGAGGCATTTATCCAGGTTCGAATCCTGGTCGCCCAGCCAGAAAGACAGCTCTTAGCCTTCAGCTGTCAGCTTTCAGCTTCGTTGTGCGGGAACCTGAAGCGTCGCGCACGGCACGAAAGAAGCTGAGAGCTGACGGCTGATAGCTGAAAGCTTGAATAGGAACGCAGCCATAGCCAACCAGCATGGAGGTGCTCTCAAGATGGACGCGGGAACGTTGACGGTAACACCCGAAAACAAGCCGGGCGAAACAAATCCGGAGAAGCCTGAAGGCAGCAAGGACACGCCGAAGGGTGGGTCCGGTGATGGCAGGGGCAAGGATGGGAAGCCGACGCCGTCGCCGGAGCGCAAGAAGGCTGCGAAGCTCAGCGAGGACAAGCGCTTCAAGCTGTTCAGCGGCACCGCGAATCCCCGGCTGGCTCAAGCGATCGGCGAGCACATAGGCGTCAAGGTCGGCGAAGCCAAGATGCAGCGTTTTGCCGACGGCGAGGTCTACTTTCAGCTTTTGGAGAACGTACGCGGCGTAGATGTATTTGTGGTGCAGCCCACCTGCTATCCGGTGGACCAGCACCTGATGGAGCTATTGGTGATGATCGATGCGCTCAAGCGGGCTTCGGCGGCAAGGATCACGGTGGTGGTGCCCTACTACGGGTACGCGCGCCAGGATCGCAAGGACCGCCCGCGCGTGGCCATCAGCGCCAAGCTCATCGCCGATTTGCTGACGACGGCAGGCGCCAACCGCGCGCTGTTTGTCGACCTTCACGCCGCGCAGATCCAGGGCTTCTTCAACATTCCCGTCGATCACATCTTTGCCAGCCCGGTTCTGGTCAGCTATTTCAAGGAACTCAAGTTGCCCAACCTTACGGTGGTTTCGCCGGATGCGGGCGGCGTGGAGCGGGCACGGTTTTTCGCACAGAAGATGGGAGTGCCGCTGGCCATCGTGGATAAGCGGCGCACGGACATGAACGTTGCCGAAGTGATGCACGTGGTCGGCGATGTGAGCGGTAAAACTTGCCTCATTATCGACGACATAATCGATACGGCGGGCACG
>JBEKWT010000284.1:0-4494 GCA_049512795.1 Occallatibacter sp. | reverse complement strand
GACGGCTACGGCTTCGTCCGCCCCAATCGCAGAGCCTCCCCAGCAGACTCGAAGACTCCTCCCGCGGCGCAGGACATCTTCATTCCGCCCAGCGAGATCAACGCCGCCATGCAAGGCGACCAGGTTCTGGTCGAGGTCGAGCCTCCCAAAGCCGATGGTCGCCAGCAGGGCCGCATCGTGCGGATTCTCGAGCGGTCGAACCCCACTGTCGTCGGGACATTTCGTATTGCGCGAGCTGATCGGGGTCGTAACAACGTCGTCATACCCTTCGACGACCGCATGACGCAGCCCATCGTCATTCCTCCTGGCGCGGAAATCCCAACTGCCACGGGATCCTCAACGCCGCATCGCGTTTTGGGTCACGAGGCACACTCCACTTCAAAACCCGAACGTGCAGAGCGCCCGGAAGGCTTGGAAGGCCTGGTCGTCGACGTCGAGATCACCAGTTGGCCCACGCCCACGCGCCCGCCCATCGGCCGCATCATAGAGATTCTCGGCTCGCCCGACGACTTCGGCGTCGACGTGGAGATGATGATCCGCAAGCATCAGCTTCCGCGCATTTTTCCCGAGGCCGTCCTTGCCGAGGCCCGCAACGTCGCGCACTTCGACCAAAACATTGCCGCTCGAAGAGCCGACTTCCGCTCGCTTCCGATCGTCACCATCGACGGCGAGACTGCGCGCGACTTCGACGACGCCGTCCTTGTCCGCGAGCGCGCCCACGGCGGCTACGAGCTTCAGGTCCACATCGCCGATGTGTCCGAGTACGTCCTCCCGGGCTCCGCCCTCGATCTCGAAGCCCGCATTCGCGGCACCAGCGTTTACTTCCCCGATCGCGCCATCCCCATGCTGCCGCAGGAGCTCTCGACGGACATCTGCAGCCTTCGCCCCAACGAAGACCGCCTCGTGCTCAGCTGCATCATGCAACTCGACGCCGCGGGCAACATCGAGAGCTTCGAGATCGCCGAAGGCGTCATCCGCTCTGCGGCGCGCATGACCTACACAGACGTTCACGCGATTATCGAGGGTGACGAAGAAATGCGTTCGCGCTACTCCGCACTCGTTCCCGAGTTTGAGCGCATGAAGAAACTCGCCGTCCTCATGAACCAGCGCCGCGAGGAGCGAGGCTCGATCGATTTCGATTTGCCCGAGCCGGTGATTGAATTCGACGAGCACGGCCAGATGCGCGGCGTCACCCGTGCCGAGCGCACCTGGGCCAACCGCCTCATCGAAGAGTTCATGCTTGCCGCCAACGAGTGTGTCGCCATCTGGCTTGAAGATCTCGGCGTCCCTTCGCTCTACCGCATCCATGAGAAACCCGATCCGCGCCGTGTCGTCCAGTTCGAAGAGCTCGCCGCCAGCTTCGGATATTCGCTCGGTCTCGGACCGTTGCCCGTGCGCCGCGTACAAACCCGCGCCGAGCGCCGCGAATCGCACGGCCAGGGCCGCAATCCCCGCCAGCACGAAGTGCCCGAGGACATCGCCGTCACGCCCCGCATGTATCAGAAGCTGGCCGCTCGCATCGAGGGCAAACCAGAAGAACGCATCCTCAGCTACCTGATGCTGCGCTCGCTCTCGCAGGCGCGCTACTCCGAGGTCAACGAAGGTCACTTCGCCCTCGCCGCGCCCACCTACACGCACTTCACCTCGCCCATCCGCCGCTACCCCGACCTCATCGTGCACCGCATCGCGAAAGCGCTTCTCCGCGCCGGCGTTTCGGGCCATCGGTCCATCGACCCAAATCGTCTTTGCTCGCGCTGGTCGCACCCCAATGAGGCACCACCGAAAACTGGGGTGCCCCAGGTCCCTCGCACTTGGGGACCAGGGAAGGGAGCTCATCTCTCCGAGATGAAAACCGCGACGACCCTGGCTCCGCCAGCGCCGCTGACCCCGCTAGCTCGGCTGGCCTACCCCATCCCCGAGTCCGAACTGGCCGAGATTGCCGAAGAAACGAGCTACACCGAGCGCCGCGCCGCTGAAGCCGAGCGCGAATTGGTCGAGTGGAAGAAGGTTCGCTTCATGCAGGATCGCGTGGGAGACGAGTTCGCCGCCCTCATTCTCAACCCCGCCAAGTACGGCCTCTTCGTCGAGCTCACCGATCTCTTCGTCGAGGGCCTTGTTCCCATCGACACGCTCCGCGCCGACCGTTTCACCTGGCGCGAAAATACACACGAGATCATCGGCGAGCGCACTGGCCGCCGCTTTCGCGCGGGCGACCGCGTGCAGGTGATCCTCGACCGCGTCCTCGCGCAGGAACGCAAGCTTCAGTTTGCTCTGGTGGAAGAAGAGTTGCCGCTCACGGGCAAAAGGCCTGCCGCGCCGAAATCAAAGCAGAAGAAGAACACGCACAAAAACACATCGCCGCCGCCCCCTGGAGGGAGCAAGCGGCGATTCAAGAAGGGCAGAAGGCGAT
The DNA here is from genome assembly GCA_049512795.1 of Occallatibacter sp. Classification (GTDB taxonomy): domain Bacteria; phylum Acidobacteriota; class Terriglobia; order Terriglobales; family Acidobacteriaceae; genus Telmatobacter. The sequence goes on along the minus strand of JBEKWT010000284.1, from coordinate 2,084 downwards.
GAAACTCCGCGGCCTCGGGCCTACGTGCCGGCCGCGACTGCTTACGCGCCCGCCTGCTTCGCAGCCAGGGGCCCAATCACCGGGATGACGAATCTCTTTCCCTGGAAGGCCTGGATGATGGCGATGAGCCAGACGATGAACAGTCCCAGGGCCAGGACCAACATCAGAATCCATCCGATGATCGGTATAAACGCGAGCACGATATTGAGCACCCACAAGACCACCCACGTGCAGCCCAGGAAAATCGACTGCCAAGCGTGGAACTTGACCTTCGGATTGGTGTTGTACGGCGCAACCACCAGAAAGATGATCGCTGGGATAATCGTCAGATAGGCAAGGCCGCTGGCGGCATCCTCTGACAGTCCTGAGCTGGCTGCTGCTGCGTTTGGTTCATCGGCCATAGCAACTCTCCTTTCAAGGAATACGGTTAAAGGGGAGGAGATCGATTCACTTCTACGCAAAGCCCGCGGACGGTGGAATCCAGCTGTTGGGGCCGCAAGCCTTAAGTAAGGTGGAGATAGAACAACCTGCCACCCGTCCACTTGTCAAGAGAATTTCTGCGCGACGATGCGGAGCCGGGTCCGCAAAGGGCAACGCCGGGCAACAAGGGCCGGCGAAGCACACAGGAACGGCCTCCATGCGGAGGCCGTTCCTGCACCCTGTGCTGTTGGGGGGCAGCTACCGGCTAGCCTGCTTCTCTGCCAGCCCGCCAATGATGGGAAGCATAAAACGCTTGCCGTTGAAAGCGCTGATGAACACGATCACCAGCACGACAAAGAAGGCGAGATCGACAAATTGCCACAAGGATAAGGTGAGGAAGACAACCGTCGGAACAAGGTTTTGCACGATTTCGACCAAAATGTGCACCACGGCCCAGGCGACATAGAAGAAAATCGACTGCCAGGCGTTAAAGCGTACAAAGGCGCTCTTCTTGTAAGGCTCAAGGATCAGGAACACAATTGCCGGGATGATCGTGATGTAGGAAAGACCGCCAGCGGCGTTGTCAGAGAGGCCGGACACATGGTCGCCAGACACATTCACATCGGGCATCGAAACTCCTTTGGGATCAAGCTGCTCGTTCTGAGGGCCAGACCCACTAATGCCAGATGCATTCGCATCAGGCAAGGTTGCTCACTTTGGCCAGGGCCGCCTGCTCTAAACTCGCTCGGAATTTGACCGCTACTCGGGCAGATCAAGCGCCGATTTGATTGTCGTCCGAATCAATTGGTCCGGTCTGGTCAGATTTGCTCAGGCGGCCGCGCGCCTCGAGAAACCGCATCGTCGGACTTGGGCAACGGAAGTCAACCGCCGCAAGCCGAGATCCTCCCGGCAATCCAATTACAATGGCATCTGGGAGCAACTTGCATGGCGCACATGGTCTTTTGCGTTCGCTACAAAAAGGAAATGGAAGGCCTCGACGAGCCGCCCTTCGACTCGGAGTTTGGCCAGAAGATCTATAAAAACGTCTCGAAAGCGGCGTGGGACGAGTGGCTCGCCCGCCAGAAGATGTTGTTAAATGAATACCGCCTCCAGCCCTGGCTGCCACAGGCGCAGCAGTTCCTCGTCGAGCAGATGGAGGACTTCTTCTTCGGCTCCGGCTCAGCCCTGCCGACGGACTATGTTCCTCCCGCGCACTAGTCGCCAAATCTAAGCTATGGGTGCCCCAGGTCTCGATTTTGAGACCTGGGATAGCAAGATCCTTGCCATTCGAATCTGTGCGGTTGAACAGCCCTAGTGGCTGGTCGCCCCGCTGTCGTTCGTCACCATCAGGCTCGACACGTTCACCGGCTCAAAGTCCGACAGAATCAGGCTCGTCAGGCACGAAAGATCGGCGTCGTTCCAGCGCGCATCGGGCGTTCCGATCAGGCCGCCGCTGTCGCCGTTGTCGGCCAGAATGATTCCGTAATTCCGGAACCCGGTAATAATGATGGCTGCCTGCGGGCTCGTCGCCGCGCAAGTCGGCGTTGCCACTGAAGCTTTCAGCCGGTAGATCTCTCCCGCCGCACCGCTCATCGAGCAACTTGATGGCGGAGTCGCCTGCGAAATCTCGCTCTCCGTGGAAATTGGGACGCCAGCGCTGTCGT
>JBEKWT010000283.1:0-6043 GCA_049512795.1 Occallatibacter sp. | reverse complement strand
AGTAGTTGGACATGAAAATTCCTTCGAGCACATTGCGGATCGGGGCAGGGGTGGCCATTATTCTGGGCACGATCCTCGCCTTGGCCCTTACGGGTATCCGTGACACCCAGAGCTACTACGTCAAGATCGACGAGGTATTAACGCCTCAAAGCAAGAGTCTTACGGGCGACAAAATCCACCATCGGGAATTGAGAGTGGAGGGATTCGTCGTACCCGGCTCGATCGACCAGAGCGGCACAAGCGTGACCTTCACGATGAACGAATTTGAGAGCCACTCGCCGAATGCAGCCAGCGGCAAGACCCTCAAGGTCGTCTATAAGGGCTCCGAGCCGCCACCTGACACCTTTAAGGACAACGCTCAAGCCCTCGCAATCGGCACATATGGCTACGATGGCGTCCTGCATGCGACCGCGCTTCAGGCAAAGTGCGCCAGCAAATACGCCCCGCAGCAGCCCGGCGCAACGCCCTCCGCTCCGGCCGCTCCGCCCGCAACTAAACCGAACACCGCATCAGCTCCGCCGTACGCGCCTCCTGCCTCCAGCCAAACCGCCGCAACCCAAACGCCGTAAATTGATCGAATGAACGCGAACGTCCCCGAAGCCGGCCGCTCAACCCTCCCCATTCACCCTGATCTCGACCGGCCCGATCTCGCGCGACCCAGCAACGCGCGACTCGTCCAGGTGTCCAAGCTCTTCGGCAGCTTTGCCGCTCTCCGCCAGGTCTCTCTCGATCTCCAGCCCGGCCGCTGCTACGTTCTCCTCGGCGAAAACGGCGCAGGCAAATCCACGCTCCTGCGCATTCTCGCCGGCCTTCTCCGTCCCACGCACGGCACGGTCCGCGTCTTCGGCGACTCCCAGCCCCACGACGCGCGTGCCCGCATCGGCTACATGAGCCACGCGCCCATGCTTTACGACGAGCTCACCGCCCAGGAGAATCTTCGTTACTTCAGCAGTCTTTATTCCGGTCGCCCCTGCCTCACCCCCGCCGAAGCTCTTCGCCAGGTCGGCCTCGATCCCGATCTCAATCGCCTCTTCGGCCAGTACTCGCAGGGCATGCGCCAGCGCACCTCGCTCGCCCGCGTGCTCCTCTCCGTGCCTGAGCTGCTCCTTCTCGATGAGCCCTTTTCCAACATGGATGTCGAAAGCGTCCGCCAGATGGTCGCGCTCCTCGCTGGCTTCCGCCAATCCGACCGCACCATCGTCCTCACCACGCATCAGCGCGAGCACGCCGCCCCCATCGCCGACTTCGTCATCACCCTCCACGCCGGCCGTGTCGCATCTGTCGATCCAGGGAGCCCAACCCCATGAAGACCAACGGCGCGCGCTTCCTCGAGTCCCTCGGCATTCCATTCGAACTCCGCGAATACGAAGTCGATCCCGACGATCTTTCAGCGACTACCGTGGCAAAAAAAATCGGCATGCCCGCCGAGCGAGTCTTCAAAACGCTCCTGACCACCGCCAGCGCTCACGACTACGTCTTCGCCGTCATCCCCGGCGATGCCGCTCTCGACTTCAAAAAGTTGTCGCGCCTCGCCGGCTGGCGCAAAGCCGAAATGGCTCCCCTCAAAGATGTCCAGCCCCTCACCGGCTACATCCGCGGCGGCGTCACAGTCTTTGGCGCAAAAAAGCCCTATCCCATTTACGTCGACGAGACCGCCATTCTCTTCGATCGCATCAGCGTCTCCGCCGGAACTCGCGGCACGCAGTTGATCCTCACGCCCGACGACTATCTGCGCGCCGCCGCCGCAATCGGCCAGCCCGTCCAAACCGCCGACCTCACGAAAGCCGCCCAACCGAGCGCCCCCGAGGGCCACGCCGCATGACCCGCGCCCTCCATTCTCGGGTGCCCCACCCTCGCGGCGTCTTTGTTTTTGCCGCTAGGGTGGGACAATGCTCCCCATTCTTGGTTCCTAAGCCCGCATCAAAAATGAACTGTCATCCTGAGCGGAGGTCGCCTTGGCGACCGGAGTCGAAGGACCTGTGGTTGTTCTTCGGGGAACTTCGGCCCCACCACACTCCGGCGAAATGTGCCGTCGCCCTCCCCGTAAACTTTTCCCCGGAGGGCCACCAATGACCCGCGCCCTCTTCACGCATCTCGCCAAAGATCTCCGCATCGAGTGGCGCACCCTCGACGCCATGATCTCCATGATTTTCTTTTCCGGCCTCGTCGTCGTGCTCTTCTCCATCGCCTTCGATCCCCGCGGCGCATTCTCGCAGCAAATCGCCGGAGGCGTCCTCTGCGTAGCCACCATGTTCGCCTCGGTCACCGCCCTCAATCAGGCCTGGGCCCGCGAAATCCGCCACCAAGTCATGGATGCGCAGCGCATGGTCCCTTCCGCGGGCGCCGAGCTCTACCTCGCCAAAACCATCGCCAACTTCCTCTTCGTCTCCATCGTCCAGGTCATCCTCGCGCCCTTCTTCTTCGTCTTCTACAACCTTCACATCGTTGGGCCAGCGTGGCAGTTGGCCCTCGTTCTCCCTCTCGGCACCTGGGCTCTGGTCGTCAACGGAGTCTTCTTCGCCGCGCTCTCCATCGGCAGCCGCAACCGCGAATTCCTTCTCTCTCTCATCCTCTTTCCCATCTTCATTCCCGCTCTGCTCGCCATGGTGCAGGCCACGGGCGACATCCTGACCGGCGACGGCGACCCCACCCTCTGGATCAAAATGCTCCTCGGCTACGACATCATCTTCACCACCGCCAGCCTCCTGCTCTTCGACGTCGTCTTCCACGCCGAATAACCGCGATACCGCCCCCGAATTCCGCGCATCACCCACAACAATCATGGGTGCCCCCGGTCCCTCGCATTTGGGGACCGGGGATCACATGAATCCCACATAAATCGCCAACGTCCGCCTTTGTGAACGCTTTGTGAATACCCCCGTCGCCTTGCCCTCCCGCGAGTCTTGTGCTACATTTTCGCAATGAAGTCGTTTGCCCCCATGAACGCCGAAATGTGTTGTCGCGCCGTAATCTGTTGCTGCGCGCATCCGCATTCTGGCGTGAGGAAAGGTCTGGGCTAAAGCACTTCACAAGCCGCCTTCTCCACCGTACCCACCGCCAGAATCTGAACTGGCTGGTGGGTTTTCTATTTTTGGCCTGATTTCTTTTTGGCCTGATTTTGGAGTTTTGGCCTGAATCTGGAGGCAATCGTAACGTCATGAAGTGTTGAGTTCGTTGGTAGGGGGCCGGTGGCGAAGTGGTAACGCGCGGGTCTGCAAAACCTGTATTCGCGGGTTCAATTCCCGCCCGGCCCTCCAATTCTCAAAGATCCCCGATCAAGTCGTAGGTTGCAACAAGAAACATGCCGCAGCATCAACGCAACTGCATTTTCGGTGCACCCGAATTACGCAATTCAATCGCGACACTCATCTGAATCACAATCCCCGGAGGACAACCATGCCGAACACCCAACCCGCCGAATCCCAACCCGCCGCTTCGTCCGGCCCTTCGCTGGACTGGTATGCCGTCGCACTCGCGCTTCTCGCGGCGCTGCTGGTGCGCTTCAACCTGATCCCGCCCATCAAGTGGTGATTCAACTCAAATGGTGATTCAACCCGAGTGGTGATTCGATCCATCGAGCTGGAACAGCCACATTTCATCCAATAAGGAGATCTCCATGGCAACCGCTGCCATTGCATCGCAAAAAGCTGAATCCCTCGGCCATCGCACCATTGCCCTTGTTCCAGGTCTGCTGCTTCTTGCAGCGGTGGGCTACGCGGGCAAGTTCATCGAGCAGTCGATCAATGCCTACGCAAAAGCCCATCGCACTCCCTTCCCCGATATTGAATTCGTTCTGTGGGCCATTGTCATCGGCCTTATCATCGCGAACACCGTCGGCATTCCGCGCATCTTCGCGCCCGGTGTCGCCACCTATGAGTTCTGGCTCAAAGCCGGCATTGTTCTTCTCGGCTCGCGCTTTCTGCTCGGTGACGTGCTTCATCTTGGCGGAATCTCGCTTTTGCTGGTTGCCATTGCGCTCTCGCTTTCGCTCACCTTCATGCATCTGCTGGGCCGGGCCTTCAAACTCAAGCCCAAACTCACTTCGCTGCTCGCCATCGGCTCAGCCATCTGCGGCGTCTCAGCCATCATTGCCGCCAAGCCATCCATCGACGCCGACGATGAAGACGCCTCCTACGCCATCGCCGCCATCCTTGCCCTCGGCGCCATCTCACTGTTTACTTTTCCGCTCATCGGCCACGCCCTGCACCTGAGCGACAAGGCCTACGGCCTCTGGGCCGGGCTCGCCGTCGACAACACCGCCGAAGCCACTGCCGCGGGCGCTCTCTACTCTGACGCTGCCGGCAAAGTTCGCGCGGCCAGGCTCAGGTCATCGGCAACAAAGCCCAATTCCTCTGGAAAAAATTCCCCAAGTTCATTCTCGGATTCCTGCTCATCTCGCTACTCGCCACGGTCGCCTTTTTCTCAAAGCCGCAACTCGCAAGCCTCGCCAACCTCTCGCGCTGGGCCTTCCTGTTGACCTTCGCCGGAGTCGGTCTTCGCACCAATCTCCGCGAGCTCGGCCGCCAGGGCTGGAGGCCCTTCGCCGTCGGCGCAATCGGCGAGGCTTTCATCGCCGTGCTCACCCTGGGCTTGGTCTACGGAGCGGACCACTACCTGAAGTTGTAACCGCCAACCCCCGGCCCATTTAATTGAGTCGCAGAGAGCGGACTGACTGGAAACTAGATCGAATGAATCATTCCTCACCATGCTCTACGAGCAAGGCCGTTGGGTCTGCCTTGAGCGCAGGGATGAGCCATTGGAATACAAGGGTTGCGGCAAAGGCGCCTGCGAATTGCGCTGCAACAAAGCCTGGGACATCGGCCGGGCGAATTCCCGAAAAAGTGCTTGTGATGGATCGAGCGATGGTGACGGCTGGATTGGCGAACGACGTGGACGCGGTGAACCAATAGGCTGACGCGATGTATGCTCCGACCGCATATGGAACGTCGGAAGGCCGTTTGCGCACGCATCCCCAAATGACGGTGAGCAGGCCGAACGTGGCTACGAACTCGCTGAAGAGTTGAGCTGGCCCGCTGCGCGCGTGAGTCGATGCGGAGAGCGCTGGCAAGCCGAACATCAGGTGAGCCGCGACAACCCCCGCAATTGCGCCGGCAAGTTGCGCGAGGATGTAGGCCGGAGTCTCGCGCCAGGCAATGCCGCCCTGCCATGCATCAGCCAACGTGACTGCGGGATTGAGGTGCGCGCCGGAAATAGGTCCGAACGCAAGGATCAGCGCAACGAGCGCCGCGCCGGTGGCAATAGTGTTCGCCAGAAGTGCGAGGGCTACGTTTCCCGCAGCCAGTCGCTCGCCCATAATCCCGGACCCGACGACGGCAGCCACGAGAAACAAAGTTCCTGTGAACTCCGCGGCTACGCGACGTTGAAACGAAGGGTTCATTGCCGTCCGATTTGGTCGAGTTCTTTTTGGAGCCCGAATTGTTTGAGCGTGGAAAGCGGCAGGGACACAAAGAGTCCGATCCTGCGGTCGAGCACTATAAAAGCGTCGCGGAACGCTCTCGTGATCTCTTCCTGCGTTCCCTTTACCGCGGCTGGATCGGGAACTCCCCAATGCGCCGTCATCGGCTGTCCTGGCCAGAAAGGGCAAACTTCCTTCGCCGCGTTGTCGCAGACCGTAAAAACAAAGTCCATCTTCGGCGCATCCGCGACCGCGAATTCATCCCATGATTTGCTGCGCAGGCCCGCAGTCGAAATGTGCGCGAGTTCTAGTTGCCTGAGCGCCTCGGGCCGGACCGTCCCGGATGGATGGCTTCCAGCGCTATATGCCGAGAAGACGCCCCTTCCCTTATGGTTCAGGATGGCCTCCGCCAAAATGGAACGGGCCGAGTTGCCAGTGCAGAGAAATAATGCGTTGTAGTCAGCGGCCATTCGCGTCAGCCTTTCACCGTTTCTGAAGCGTTCGAGCAGCATCCTGAACCGCAGCAGGAGCCCTCCGGCGATGCTTGTGGCTTGGTGGCCCGCTTGGTGCCACGGATGAACGCGCTCATGAATTTTCCTTGCGTCTCGGCTGCGATTGCGTCCACAT
>JBEKWT010000282.1:0-4505 GCA_049512795.1 Occallatibacter sp. | reverse complement strand
TGAACGTAATCCCATTCGGTCATTGGAAGACGAGCTCCGTAAGCGCTGGCTGCAAAGCGGCATCACCGAGGGAGGGTTCGCCTTCCACGCCAGCACCCGGCTCGATTCGGGAAAGGCAAGCAAGCCGCCGATCATCGTACCGCCAGTGGAAAATTTCGAGCCGCTGATTTTCAACGATCGATTCGCGCAGTTCGTTCGAGATGTGAGGGCGGAACCAAGCGAGCAGAGGAAACTCAGCATCCCGTGGGCCCGAAGTTCCGTAATCCAGATAACGTATGTACCAGGAAGAAATTTCGTGTGGTGTACCGGCTACACAAGCTACACCGTCCCGACACAACGAGACCGCAACCCTCTTTACCTAGCTCTTAAGGAGAAGGGTGATCAGCTGAAACGTTGTGGGTTTCCCGGCACTAAGGGTGTGATTATCTGCGATGGTGGTGCTAACGTGTTGCGCAACATCGGCGGCAGCTACGCATATTCGGCCCAAGAAATAGTTGCGCATGCGCTAAAGCGGCACACGTCGATTGACTTCGTCGCCATTCTTACCCTGCACGGTAGAAATATGCAGACAACCAAGTTGGATGTTCGTTACGAGCTTTTCATCCGTGACATGGCTGATTGGGCTACGCCCTTATATGAAGTGGTCGGCAAAATGGTCGAACAACTTCCCGAGGTGGTTCAAAGTCCGGATAACGCGCGTTCGGAACTGGCCCACTGGCTAGGGAAAGAGAAGCAACACACGCACATACGAGGTGTGACGTATACCGCCGGGAGGAATGGAGTGGGCGAGATCAGAATGTCAACACAAACCCTGCTTGAGGTATTAGGCGGGCGGCTTTCCGCGAAGAACCTGAACGAAGCGTATTCGCTGAACAAACGCGAAGGGATCTTTGAACACCAGTTGCGCCGAGGAAGCGTTATCGAATCGGCTCGGGTCGAAAAGAAGCCTGACGAGGACTCGGACGAGATCGTATTCACGTTCGGACTGCCTGACCCTTCGGTGGCGCCGTTCACAGCTCCTGAGGACGATCAATAGGACCGCTGCGTCGAGTTGTTTGTGGGCAATCAGGAAGCTGCTCCACAACCCTTGTTTGCGCCTTAGTAGGCGCTGTGTCAAGCGGCAACGCGTTATTGTCGAAGTTTATGGAGTGCGTTAATTCGGGCTGGCACTGCGCAGAAGTAATCAATTAGTCGGACACATAGCAATCAAAACTACTGTTATAAGCCGACGTTTGGCGACTTCTGTTATAAGCCGACATTTCGCCGCGTTCTCTCGGCCTAGAGGTCGATATTTTGAGAATTCTCTAGGCATACACCCGGAGGTTTCGAGCATTTACGCCAAAAACTGCTCAAATCTCCGCATAGAACAGGAGGTTTGGGGCGCGAATTCTCCGGCAATAGGGGGAGTTCCTAAGAAGGCAGCCTGGCCGGAAGTGGTCAATTCGAAGCCGGGGCGGCGGCCGGCTTTTGCGTCGCAATCCAGGCGTCGATGCGGCGCTCGAGGACGTCGAGGGGCAAGGCGCCGGCGTCGATTACCTGGTCGTGGAAGGCGCGAATGTCGAACTTGTCTCCCAAAGCCTTTTGCGCGCGGTCGCGTAACTCCAAAATCTTGAGCTGGCCGATCTTGTAGGCCAGCGCCTGGCTGGGCCAGGCAATGTAGCGATCGACCTCGGCCTGCATGCTCGGCTCGTCAATGGCGGAGTGGTCGCGGAAGTACTGGACCATCTGGTCGCGGGTCCATCCTTCCGAGTGGACGCCAGTGTCGATGACGAGGCGGATGGCGCGCCAGGTTTCGTTTTCCAAGCGGCCATAGTCGGAGTAGGGGTCCTGGTAGAGGCCGATATCCTTGCCCAGATGCTCGGAGTAGAAGGCCCAACCCTCTGTGTATGCCGTGTACTGCTGGTATTTCCGAAACTCAGGCACGTCCTTCATCTCCTCGGCGATGGAGATCTGCAGGTGATGGCCGGGAATGCCTTCGTGGTAGCCGATCGACTCCACGCTGTAGAGGTTCCGTTCCGTGGCATCGTATGTGTTGATTAGCAGGCGGCCGGGGCGCGAGCCGTCCGCCGTGCCCGGTTCGTAGTAGGCCGCCGGCGAACTTTTCTGCATGTAATCGGGCATCGTCACCAGTGCAAGCGGAGCCTTGGGCAGCGTGCCGAAAAGCTGCGGCAGCCGGGCCTGCATGGGCCCCAGGTAGCTTTTATAGGCCGCTACCAGCGCATCGGCCGAGGCCGGGTGAAGTTTGGGATTGGTCTTGAGACTCAAACGGAAGCTGGCCAAGTCTTTGAAACCGAGTTTCTGCGCGATGGCCAGCATCGCAGCCTCGTCCTTGCCGACCTCGTCGAGGCCGATCTGGTGAATCTGGGCGGGGGTCAAGTCCGTCGTCGTCGTGCGCTTGATGAGAAATTGATAGTACTTCGCTCCATCGGGCAGGGCGTCAATGCCCGGTTTGTCGCGCCCGGCGGGGATGTAGCTGACCTCAAGGAAGCGCGCGAAACGCGTGTACGCCGGCAGGACTTCTTTCGAGATCGCGTCGAGCATTTCGCTCTTGATGCGCGCCTGTTCTGTGGCCGAGATCGAAGCCGGGAAGTTCTTGAGGGGCATGGCCAGGGGCGAGTCCTCGGGCTTCTGGTTGGCCAGCTGCTTCACCTGCTCCAGGGCCTTTTCGAGGAGAAACTTGGGCGGGACGCGGTGGTCGTCCATGCCGATCGACATATTCGTAGTGACCTGGTCAAAGGCGTGAGGGATGGCATGCAGGCGGGCGATCCAGTCGTCGTAATCCTTTACTGTGTTGAAGCTTAGTTCCGCCACAAGGCGCGGGTATTGGGAGTGGATGCCATCCATTTGGGTGACGGGCATCTCCCACTCCTTGAAGTCGGCGGCTTCCTGATCTTCTTCAAACTCGCGAATCAACAACTCCTGGCTGATTTTCTCCTGGTCAGAAAACCCAGTCGAATCGATGGCGGCCAGGCGGAGCAGGAAACGCTGCTCGCGGGCCAGTTCGTCGTTGATGGCCGCGACGGAGTAGTCGTCGATCTGGTCGTTGTAGCGCAGATCGCCGATGGTGGAGGCGAACTCGGGATTTGTCTTGAGCTGGTCTTCCCAGTAGTCGTGGAAGAGATCGTTGAGCGCTTTGCGCCGGTCGTCAAGCGAGGCAGCGGGCGAGGCGGGAGCGGCGGGCTGGCCGGCGGGAGCCTGAGCCGGATTTTGCGCGTGTAGCGCGGGTGCGAGCGAGAACAGCAGGAGCGAGGAAACAGCGATTGTGCGGAAATCAAATCGTTTCAATTGTGGGATCCTTCGCGGGGGAATGGCCTTCTTGTTGAGTTTAGAGCAAAAAGGCAGGGACCAAGGCACCAAGTGGCCAAGGGACCTGAAGCGGACGCCGGTGCAGTTTTGACGGGACGGGGAGCAATTTGTCGGCGTAGACGTGGAGAAATGATTCGAAGATTCTCGGCTTTCAAGCCGAGGATGGAGGAGTTTTTGGAGCAAATGCGCGAAATCTCGGCATACAACCCCAGAGAATTCTCGAAATGAGGGGACGGAGGCAGAGGAAACGCGCTGAAAGCTCGGCTTAGAACAGAAGTTGGCTGCAAAATAAATGGCAATTGGCCCACATTGTGAAGTGAAGTTTGCCGATAATTATGTGCATTTGCGCTACGGTGGATGTAGATACCAGAAAAACAGTGAACAGTGACCAGTGGTTGGCAGCCAGCTGCTAGCTCTACGCACTGGTGTGCGCCGAGAAGATCTGGCATTGGCTTGAGAGTGGTGCGTGGGTTGAAAGGGAGCGGACGATGGTTGCAAGGGACAGAAGGAAGTTGCGGAAGAAGCTGGACAAAGAGATGCGATTTTACCGATGGGCGGGACGGGAAAAGAACCCGACGAGCGGACTGTTGAGAGCAGTGCGGCAGTCGCTGAAGGTTCCGCTGAAAGAGGTCGCGGTGCAGATGGGGATCGGAGAGTCGAACGTGTTCGAGCTGGAGGAGCGGGAGGAGACGGGCGCGATCATGCTGCGGTCGCTGGGGCGGATGGCTGAGGCGATGGGATGCAAGGTGGTGTATGGGTTGGTTCCGCTCAACGGAAAGACGTTCGAGGATATGGCGGAGGAGAGGCAGTGGAGGGATGTGTTGGGAGAGCAGGGACCGAGGGACCAAGGGAACAAGGGAACAAGAAAGCAAGGGACCAAGGGACCGAGGGACCAAGGCAACGAGGCGGTAGACGAGAAAGCGGCATAACGATCGTGGAGCGAAATTGAAACGAGGGTGGGGCGATGGCAGAGGTTCCGCAGATGGGCAGGGAGACGGTCGAGAAGAAACGGCGGGGCAGGAAGGGAAGGCGGAAGGGACTGCGAGCCAGCAAGTCAGTCCGCCGCGGCGGACAGGTCAGCGGAGCAAAGCCGCGGAAGAGGAAGGTGGAGGGGTACGGGGTGGATCGGTTGCGGACGGCGGCGGAGCGGCGGATGGCGGAGAGCAGCGAGGAACTGGCCGAATCGCTGATGTCGAAGG
>JBEKWT010000281.1:0-4509 GCA_049512795.1 Occallatibacter sp. | reverse complement strand
CCATTCCACTACGGCAAATTGGCCATTCGCAGCCAACGTCAGCTCCGGCGCGTAGAGCCCGAGATACTCGCGCCGCCACCAGTTGCCGGTTTGCCGCTTTTCATCCATCGTCGTAAACCAGTATTGCCAAATGACCGCGCGCACATAGCGTGGAGGAATTTGCGGATAGGGATTGTCGCGGAACAGCGTCAGCACAGCCCCGTCGCCGAGCAACAATCGCTCCTCGGTTAAAGGAACAATCTCGTTGTCGCGCCAGCCGCCGAGAGACGCAAACCACAGGTTCCAGTCGAAGCGCGGCTGATAGGGCGCATAAATTCCCGGTGCTTCATTCAATGCCTGCGGCTTGTTCCGAAAAGGATACGCGGTCCAGTTTGTGCCGTCGTTGGAGCCCTGGAATTCGATCTCGTAGCGTCCGCGTGTCATCACCGCGAAGAGCCCATATTGGTTCGCGATGCGAAGAGGCTCAAGCGCGATCAGCGGCTTGACCGGCAGCGGAATGTCGCGCAGCGGAATTCCGATCATCTCCGCGGTCGTGTTGTACGCAATCCATGTGAGCATCAGAGCCGCTGCGGCCAACCGCACCACCCAAACCGAAAATCCGAGCCGGTCGAGAAATGAGTGACGCTTGGAGCCTTGATCGCTCTCTTCGATGTCCGCTGTCGTCACGCTGGCCTCGCCCACTCCCAGAATCGATAGCGGTTGTTCATCCTGCGATTCCGGCACCGGCTCCGCAATCCGTTCCGGTTCGCGCGGGCGGAAGCGCGCGGGCACGAAACGAAGCAGGAATTTGTCGTCGAGCAGAAGGAAGCCCAGCGACAGCACAAGGTAATTCAGGAACGCATAGTTGGCTGTGAGGATAACGCCAACCTCCCACGGCGTGACGATGCAGAAAAGAATCAGCCGCACCCTGCGCGGAAAGAACATCATGAAGACCAGGACCAACTCGAGCGCCAGCGTTCCTCCAACCGTGGCCGCATGGAACCAATGCGGCAGGTGCTCGACGTACCAGCCAATCCACGTGGGCAGCGGACCGTTCTGGTAGTACTCGTCCATAGCGGTGAAGTTGCGCCATTCCACATCGCCGCTCGCTAATTTCACCATGCCCGATTCGAAGTAAATCCGGAACCACTCCCATTGCAGAAGGAACCAGCTCATGCGCGAGGGCGGATCGTGCGCGCCCCAACCCGGCCAGAGACCTCGCGGCGCGAAGAACAGAGCCAGAAATCCTGCCTCCAGCAGCATTCCGTCCGACTGATAGCTCGAGAACACGCTGCTCGCGCCGACGAACGAAAGGAAACAGACAAAGCAAACGAAAAAGCTCAGGCGGGGCCACAGGTTTAAGAAAGCAATTACGGACGCAATCAGCCCGATCCACGTCACCGCCATCATCATCGCGGAGCTCGACGAGAACCAATAGAGCGATGGCGCGTACCAGTAGCGTTCGAGGCCCAACTGCTGCGCGATATTGGCCAGATAATCCTGAGCGGGCAGAATTCCGTCCGGACCGATCAATCCCTTGATCTGAAACAGCAGGGAATAAAACGCCGAGAAATAGATGAGGGCCAGCGCGCGCAAAAAGATCCACCGCGGAACCATCTGTCCTCGCGGGCCGCGATGGCCGTCGAAGAGCCACCTGAATACGTCAATCGGCTTGCTCCGCCGCATCTCTCGAACAGGATACCGGCACGCGGCCGTCGCGCAAAGAAACCAGCGCTATTGCTAACTCCGCACTGGCGCGATCTGCACCTTTCGCCCCTCGGCGCACGATGTGTAGATACTCCGCACCAATTGCAATGCCCTGTAACCATCCGCTCCCGACGACGCCGGCGGCCGGCCTGTTTTGCATGCCTCGCCGAAGTCGGCCAGTTGCCGCTCAAACGGCGTGAGAGAAATTGCCATGGGGTCCGACGCACCCGACTTGGCCTCCAGCGAAATCGGCGCGGGCTCACCCTCATCGTCCCGCACATCCCACGCCGTCAGCTGATCGCCGGTCACAATCGCGCTTCCTTTCGTGCCGTGGATCTCGATCCGCTCCGGATAGCCCGGCCACAGCGCCGTCGCGGCCTGGATCACGCCTGTTGCCCCCGACGCATAACGGAGCACCGCGCACACCAGGTCCTCCGACTCGATCTTGTGCGTGGCGCCGAGGTGCCAGTATCCAAAAACCTCATCCACTGCGCCGATCAGGTGCAGCAGCACGTCCACCTGGTGGATGGCCTGGCCAATCAGTGCGCCGCCTCCTTCGCCGGCCCAACTTCCCTTTACGGGTCGTGCGTAGTATTCATCCGTGCGGTGCCACTTCACGTAGGCATCGGCCTCGAGGATATTGCCCAGTCGCCCCGCCTCGATCGCGCGTTTCAGGAACAGCGTCGAGTCGTCGAAACGATGCTGGCTCACTACCCCAAGCTGGATTCCCGCACCGCGCGCCACCTCGACCATCCGCGCCGCGGTCCCGAGGTCCACGGCCATCGGCTTCTCCACCAGCACATGCTTGCCTGCTTTCGCGGCCAGTTTCACCGCCGCCAGCCTGTAACCGGGAAAAGTGCAAACATCGAGGCAATCCACGTCTGCGCGCTGGCAAAGCTGCTCCGGCGTGGCCACAAACTCCGCGCCCCACGCGTCGGCAAACTTGCGCCCGCGCTCTTCGGTCCGATCCGTAACCGCCGCGATCCGGTAGCCGATGTTCTTGTACGCCTGTGCGTGCTTACCCGCGATGCCGCTGGCGCCGATAAATCCCACTCTCATGGCCAACCTTCAAGGATCGTAATTCTCCAGCCGCGCTGTCGCACAGATTCAAATGGCTGTTGAAATTCTAAGAGTGCGCAGCGGCCAGCTTAGAACTGCTTCGCTCGCCTCCGCGCTCGTGAGGCGACGGAAAGTCCATTTGCCGGAAAAGCACTTTGTGCAGGACCAGAGCTGCCGCGCCGCGCAATCGTGCCGCATCGCCATCCATAGCCGCAACCACACGCGGAGTTTGCGGCGTAATGGACTTGGCGATCAGATGGCTCTCCAGCAGAGGGCAGATGCGCGGCCATAGCGCCGTGCACTCTCCCACGATGATGATCGCCTCCGGCGCCAGCCCGGCCGTCAGCATGGCTAACCCTCGCGCCAGGTAGGTCATCATTTTGTCGATCGAACGCAGCGCGCGGATGTCTCCCTTCAGAGCCAGCTCGAGCAGCTCCTCGAACGAAGTCAGCGTGCTTTCCGGCGCAAGCTCCTGGTAATACCTCAACCCGGCGCGGTTCGACGCAAAGGTCTCCCAACAACCCACATTGCCGCAGCCGCAAACAGGACCGGTTTCCTCAATCGGCATGTGGCCGAACTCACCAGCCATGTCGTCCCGGCCTCGCACGACGCGTCCATCCACCAGCATCCCCGCGCCGATGCCCTCTGAAACCGAAATCGCGATCATATTCGACGCATCGCCGAAATTGCCGAACCAGCGTTCTGCGGACAGGCAGGCGTTGGCGGCGTTCTCCATTTCGATCGGAGCCTCGAAAACCTTCTGCAACTCCGCGTAGAGATCGATCTGTCCCCAGGGCGCATTCGGCGAAAAGAGCAGGCGGTGCGTCCTCTGGTCCACGCGCCCTGAGACGCTCACACCCAGGCCCTGAAACAAACGGTCTCCGTAAATTGCGCGCAGTGCCCGCGCCGCTCTCGCGATGTGGGCGATGGCAACTCTCGCCTCTTCCGGTGTGGAACCAGCCTTGATATCGAAGGCGACCGTCTCCCGCCCCATAATCTTCCCATTGATGTCGACCACGGCCAGATTGGCTTTCCCCGGTCGCAGATCGATAGCCAATGTGACATGGCGGTCGTTCAACGTCACGAACATAGGCCTGCGGCCCCGCGGCAGCCGTCCCAGACTGCCTGCCACCACCCATCCCTCGTCGATAAGTTGGCCAATGATCAACGAAACTGTGCTGGGTTGCAGGCCGGTGAGGCGCGCCAGGTCCGCCCGGCTCACCGGCTGATGCAGATGGATGGCGTGCAGAAGAACATCTCGGTTGATCTCGCGCGCAGTTTCGCTTGAAGCCACAGCGTGGCGCGGTCGAGCCGGCTTATCATTCACATGCATTTCTCAGGACTTTCCCAAACGGGAGAGCGGCTGGATTTTTGGATCCTCTCAGCACTTCCGGTGGAGACGGTCGCTATCAATCATAATTGGGGCGCCATTGCGCATGAGGACGTTGGGGCTTCGCCGAGATGCGCAGTTGTCCCTGCCCAAGAACCGACGCGGCACGGATTCGGATGCACCGCGAACTGCGCTCAAAATCCTTCCCGCTTTTACCCTCTCCTTCGTCCACCCGCTACACTCTAATTCGGTGATCTCATGCTGACCCTTCGCACCGAATCGCGACCCATCCTTTTCGGCCCTCTTTGTCTGCTCCTTTTCTGCATTGCGCTGGCGCAACCGTCTGGCGCGCAGACTCCCGCCGGCGACGCGAAACTCCAGCTCGTCATCGTGCTCAGTCGTCATGGCGTTCGCTCGCCGCTCACTGCGCAAGC
>JBEKWT010000280.1:0-4539 GCA_049512795.1 Occallatibacter sp. | reverse complement strand
GCGGCGACGATCGGGAAAGAGCGAGGTACGGAAGGCGAAGCCAACGATTTCGCCGCGCACGCGACGGCCGTTGCGCACCGGCCAGGCTTTGGCGATGTCGAAGGGGACCCGGGCAATGACCCATTTGAGGGCGGTGCCGTCGGGCTCGAGGAGCGCGGTGAAGGATTTGCGTGGTGAGGCAGAGCGAGGCGGCATGGTCGGTTTCAGGGAGCGGGCGCGGCGGCGTGCTTGAAAGCGATTCTAGATGAGCGGGGTCAGGCTTGGGCGGCTTGTTTGCGGCGACGGCGGAGGGAAGCGAGGGCGCGGAAGACGAAGCGGATGAGGATGAGAGTGACGAGGATGAAGATGAAGGCGATGCCCGCGGCGATGTATGGTTTCCAGGTGGAGAGCCAGGTGAGGAAGATGGCGAGCGAGTCTTCACCGAGGCTGAGCGCGATGTTGGAGAAGGGCTCGGGTGTGGGGGTGACTGCGGCGCGGACGGCCGTTTTGCCGCCGTGCGCGATGAAGGCGATAGCTCCGCCGGCGAGAGTGGCGGCAAGCTGCTCGCCAGGCGAGAGACCGGCGGTGGCCTGAAAGGCGAGGAGCGCGGCGACAGGGACGCGGATGAAGGTGTGGAGCGCATTCCAGACAAGGTCGAGGGCGGGAATCTTGTCCACGAAGAAACTTATGCAGAAGAGGACGAGAGCAGCAGCAATGATGCCCCAGTTTGACAGCAGATGCAGCGACGGAGGCAGGTCGAGAAACCTTGTGTGGGACATGAGGCCGAGAGTGGCCACGGTGGCGTAGACGTTGAGCCCAGCCGCGAAGCTGACGGCGATCATCAAGGCGACGAGTTCGTTGGGCGGCAGGGGCACGGGGACAGTATAGAGGCAGGGATCAGGGATAAGGGATTAGGAACGGGCCAGGGCCATATGATGGGGCTGCGAGGGGGTCACGATGATGGCGGATCGCGACGCGATGAGGGAAAACGAGGTGTGGCCGGCGCTGCCGCAGAGCGCGTGGAGTGACACGTGCGCAACGCTGCAGCTGTGGCTGCAAATGGTGGGCAAGGTGAGGATGGCGCTGACACCGGCGATCAATCATTGCTGGAACGTGACGCTGTACCCGACGATCCGGGGGCTGACCACGATGCCGATGGCGCATGGGAAGAGAATGGTGCAGATCGATTTCGATTTTGTGGAGCACGAGCTGGTGGTCGAGACCAGCGACGGCGGCCGTGAAATCATCCCACTTGTCCCCATGACTGTGGCCGAATTCTACCGGCGGCTGATGGCGGCGCTCGAGAGCCTGGACGCGCTGTGCCACGTATGGCCGGTGCCTTGCGAGGTGGCCGAGCCGATTCCGTTTGAGAAGGACGAGGTACACCGTGCGTATGACCCGGAGTATGCGCAACGGTTCTGGCTGGTGTTGCTGCAGGCGTCGCGGGTGATCGAAGTGTTTCGCGCGCGGTTCATTGGAAAGGTTAGCCCGATTCATTTGTTCTGGGGAGCGATGGATCTGGCGTGTACGCGATTCTCTGGGCGGACGGCGCCAGAGCATCCGAGCATGCCGGGGCTGCCGGATCGCGTGACGCGCGACGCGTACTCGCACGAGGTGAGCAGTTGCGGATTCTGGCCGGGAGCGGCGGGACCGGCTGGCAGTTTTATTGAGCCATTCTTTTACAGCTACGCCTACCCGGAGCCGCCCGGCTACCGAGAGTACGCGATTGCGCCGGCGGAGGCGCGGTTCGACAAGAATTTCGGCGAGTTCATTTTTCCGTATGAGGCGATGCGGCAGTCGGCGGACCCGGACGATGCACTGCTGAAGTTCTTGCAGAGCACATATGAGGCGGCGGCAAACTGCGCGAAGTGGGATCGAAAGGCGTTGGAGACAGGGACGTAGGGACCGGGCCGCGGATCAGTCAGCAGACCGGCCTGAGCCGCGCCACGATCAGCCGTATTCTGCGCCGCCGCAAGCCCCCTATGTGGTTGAACTCGGGGGAAAGACAAAGCCGGCGCTCACAATCAACAATCCGGCGGCGACGATCATTTCACTGCCCGTAAACCAGCCCAGGAAACGCAACATAATTCCCGTCTGGACCAGAAGGGCCACACCGCAGAACAGAATGACGATCCTGCGCAGCATGGTTTCAGTGAAGCCTGCAAACAGTACGATCATCCCGATTACGATCCAGTCCCACGCCACCAGAAGAAAGACTGCTCGCATGGCGGATTGCAGTGAATGGCTCAAGTTCGACGCGGCCAAGGCGGCGGAGACCATCGGATATGCCAGTATCGAATGAAGCGCCGCGCTGGCAAACAGCACCACGCTTGCGAAGGCGACGAGGACTCGCGCAGCTATACGGCGACCGTTCATCGCTGCCTCCTATCAAGACAAAGTTCAGCCGTTGCGAAGAACGACCTACGGATCATTAACCCGGGATTTCCGTCTTGTCTTTCGGCTGCAAACCAATATACCCCCACTTGCCTCCGCTCGTAATGATTTGCATCCGTTCCAGGACCAAAGACTCAAGCGCGCCCAGGGTAAAGCCTGGTTTGCCGCCATCCAGGAAGTTAGCAGATCCCCTCGCAAAGAAGGCACGACTTCAAGCCCAGCAGTGAAGCCGTGCCCATTTCAAAGCGCGGTTTTTTGAACAGATGCTAAAACACTGCGCTCGGGCGCAGGAGCACCGACTGCGCAACGATGGTTGGCGGTCCAGTAGTTGCGGGCGGGAACAGCCAACCGTGCACGGAAACGAAATCATTGGTTGCGAGGCCGCTAAAGTTGTCGGGGTTGAAGCCGGCGTAAGCGGTCTGGCCGGTGGTGAGCACATTGAATGAAAAGCCGGTGGCATTGGGCAAGGGCCACGGGGCGAAGAACGGGCCAGCCCCGACTCCGAGCGTAAAGCTGGTTGTGCTGGAGTCGATCGCGGTAATTGCTCCGGTTACCTGGCTCGGCTCCAGCTCGACGGCCGACGCGGTGAAGGAGATGGATGGCGGAGGTCCCCATGCGCTCGGACCTGGCCCTGCGCCGGTGGTGGTCAATGTGCCCGGCGTGACGGTGACCTTAACGGTTTGGCCGACGGTCAGAGTCGATTGCCCGAATGTGAGCCCCGAAGGGATGGTGAATCCGCTGTTGTCGATGGAGAAGGTGGTTGGGGTACTTGAGCCGGATCCCGGCGACCAGACTGCGACCGAGGCCATGGCGCCGATAGGCGAACTGGTGCTGGCGGAGGGGTTCTGGTGGAGGATGAGGTCGATGATGGTTTCTCCCGCAGGCAGCGGGAGTGGTGGAATGCGAACGATGGTGCCTTCGACCGTCTGCGCGCTGGCCAGCTGCACATAGTTCACCTGGCTAACCGTGGGCAGGCCATCGGCGACGTTGCTCGATATCTGCACCTGGACAATCTGGCCCTGTTGCACGCAGGCGATGCTCGGCGTTGAGCAGGCGCTTGAAGGGAAGTTGTTGAACGTCGTGCTGCTGGTAGCGTCAACGAAGAGCGACCCGCCCCACGGGAGCGCGAGCTCGATTTCGCCGTTGCTGGGGACCACTTCTGTCACCGTGCCGGTGACGAAACCGAATTGCGCCGCCGTGGGCGCAGGCGGGAGCTCGGAGACGGTGACGCCGTTGGTCGCTGCCAGATTCACCGAGAGATCGGATTGAATGACAGTGTTGAGATGGAAATCGATCAGGAATCCCAGGGGCGAGGCCATGCTGACTGTGACCGGAAAGGGCGACGAGGTGAACGTCTGCGTGGAGGAGTTGCTGTCGAACGTTGGAGTGAGGGTGCAGATTGCGCCCACCGCGCACGAGCTGCCAAGGGACGCGTCGGACTGGTTATAGATGACCAGTTGCGGGTTGGCAAAGGTGAGGCTCAGGCTGTTGTAGGTTCCCGCGGTGACCCCAGTCGTGTTGAGAAACGCGGAGACGCCTTGGAGTTGCGTCACATCGATCTGAATGGGCGTGTTGTTGCTGAGGAGCGAGACGGGCGAGCCTGTTGTGGGCGCGAGTGTGGCATTGGTCAGGCTGACCTGGAAGAACAGAACCGACACGCCGGCCGGCGGATCGTCGGTCATGGAGAGGGAGACGGCTCCGCTTAGGGGAGCCGGGCAGGCGCAGATGCCGGTCTTGTTGGAGCTGCTGCATCCCGTCAGCAGAAAAGCGAATAAGGCGGGGGCCAAGAGGAAGGGCAAAGAATTGCGAATCATGAGTCCTCCTATTGCGAGAAACCATGGCGGCCTTGCTGCCGCGTGTGGCTGCGGGCGCAGCCGATCGAGGAGCATGAGGTCAGGAGTTGGACCGATGGTGCAACTATACCAGCAACACAAACCCAACAACACAACTGCGGGAGCATCGGGGCCAACCGGGCACACAGCTTCCTCACTGTTGGTGGTCTGGGAATTTAGACGAGATTTTCGTGCGAAGGTTGAAGGGCGAGACGCGCGCCGGGTTACTCGTAGCGGAGGGCCTCGATGGGGTCGAGGTTAGCGGCGCGGATGGCGGGAATCATCCCGCTAACCAGGCCGGTGATGACAAGGATCACGGTGGAGACGATGAGAG
>JBEKWT010000279.1:0-4553 GCA_049512795.1 Occallatibacter sp. | reverse complement strand
TCAGTGGCGGCTCATTCATCCAGGCCGATCTCACCTCCGAGCTTCAGGCCGCAGGCATCGACGCCACCGCCTACGCCGCAAAGCTCGCGCGCGGGCAATCCTCTGTTATTGTTTTGAATAAAGACTTGGAAAACGATCTCGCTCTTCGCCTTGATTTTGGTGGCGCAAGATCAGCAGCGGTGCAGATCGAGACGCTGCATGCGCCGTCCGTCGAGAGCCGTGAAGCTCATATCACGCGACCGGCGAATTCCGGTCAACTCAAGAACGGAAAGGTCACAGTTGCTGTTCCCCGTGCCTCCGCTCTTCGCGTCACCGTGATCTGATCGATCGAAGATCGACAGCAGCCGCCTTGAGTGAATTGAAGTTTTGCATGGACTTTCCATTGTTTTTTCTGCAGCATTCTCCATCAGGCGTTGTCGCCGCTGATCACGACGCATTCTGTACATGCTCGAGGTTTGAACGGCAGAAGAGCAGCTTCGGAATCGCGCATGCCTTCCACGCTTTCAGAAAATGCCGCTGATTGGGAGAGAGTCGATGCCGCAGACCTGGAATCCTGAATTTTACGGCCGCGATGGGGCATTCGTTCATGAATTGGCAGCGGGCGTGCTCGAATGGCTCGCCGCCCAACCTGGCGAGCGCATCCTCGACCTTGGTTGCGGCGACGGCCAACTGACGAAACGGATTGCCGATGCCGGATCGAGCGTCGTCGGCATCGACGCTTCGCCGGAGATGGTCGCTGCGGCGCGAGCGCGGGGAATAAAGGCCGACAAAGGATCTGCCGAAAAACTACCCTATCCCGACCGCACCTTCGAGGCTGTCTTTTCCAATGCTGTACTGCACTGGGTCCGCGGCCAGGATGAAATGCTCTCTCAGATCCGCCGCGTGCTTCGGCCCGGCGGCCGTTTTGTTGCGGAGATGGGCGGCCACGGCAACATCGCCGCCATCCGAGTCGCCTTCGCGGCCGTCGTCGCGCGCCACGGATTTACCTCGCTCGCCGATCGAGGCAACTACTATCCCACCGCGGAGGCCTACAGTCATCGCCTGGAGCGTCACGGCTTCGCGGTCAAGAAGATCATTCTCTTCCCTCGCCCCACGCCGCTGAATGACGCGGGCATGACCGGCTGGTTGAACACCTTCTACCGTGGCGCTCTCGACTCTCTTCCCCAGCAGCTTCGCGAAACCGCCGTCAAAGAAACCGTGGCATTGCTCTCTCCGGTTCTGCTCGATCACGATGGCCGCTGGACCGCGGACTATGTGCGGCTGCGCTTCATTGCAACCGTGTGAAACTCATCCACGGAGCGCAAACCAGCCGCGGTCCGAATAAGTCATCGCGTAAGTTACGACTTAACCGCCAGCGTTGGGACATCGGGCGTCTGAACGCGCCGCGCTTGGCGATCAGCGCCAAAACACTTCGGGGAGCAGCCGCAACAAGGCCGCTCCCCGAAATCTCCTCGTGGCTCCGTCTCAGTCCGCTGCCAGCAGTTTTGTCCGGAAGAACAATCCGGCAGCAATCCCGCCCAGGCTGGGAAACACCAGAAACAGCCATAACTGTTTGATCGCCTGGCCCTGCGCAAAAATCGCCGGCCCAAGGCTCCGCGCCGGATTCACGCTCACGCCCGTAATGTGGATGCCGAAGATGTGAATCGCCACCAGCGTGATGCCGATAGCCAGCCCGGCAAATCCCGCCGGCGCGCTCTTCTGCGTGGACCCCAGGATCACGATCACGAAGATCATGGTTGCGAAGAACTCAAACAGGATGGCCGAAGGCTCGTTGTATCCGCCCTGGTAACCGGGCCCCCAGCCGTCCTGGCCAAGGCCGTTCACCGCAAGACTGTAGCCCGTAGTGCCCACCGCAATCATCAGCAATAGCCAAGCCGCGAGAATTGCGCCCACAAACTGCCCCACCCAATAGCCGATCATGTCGACGAAGCTCATTCGGCCAGCAACCCAGACGCCCAGGCTCACCGCCGGATTGATATGGCAACCCGAGATTGGGCCGATCGCATATGCCGCTGCAATCAGGCCCAGCCCAAATGCCAAGGCGATGCCGACGATGCCAACCAAACCTGGCACGCCACCCGTAATCACCGCCGTTCCACAGCCAAACAACACCAGAATGAATGTGCCCACCAGTTCTGCAAAGTATTTCTTCATGCTTCCTCCTTGTTCGTGTCGGGAGTGTTTCTCGCGGGCGCCGCCGTGTCTGGCAATCCACACCAACCGCGCGCTAGCGCCCAGGGAAATCGAAAATGCGCTCTAATCCATCGCCACATCCCATGATGCCGTGAGAATGTGCCATCGCAGTTTTGCAGACGGGCTGAGCCTGAGTCAAGAAAAAATCTGGTCACGCGGCATTGCGCCCCCATTTCAATCGCAACCTCCCGCGCAGGGCACATGCGCCTGTTGGAAATTCTCTCCGCCTTGATTTCCAACTCATTCCGCCTCACGCTGCTCGCTGTGCTAACGTTCAATCGTGAGCGTTGGCGCACCCGGCAAAGTTGAAGTCAGAAAGACCCGCGCGGGAAGGCGCCGCTTGCCAGGGCTGGCAGAAAAGGACGGCCTGATCCGCCACCCCTTCGACCTGGAGTTTGGCGTGCGCACCAGCGGCCTGGTTGCGGGCCGCAATCTCGGTTCCGGCCACCGCAATGACCGCCACGTAACGGCCTACTACGCCATCGCGCCGTCCGTCTTTCAAGGGATCATCGTCCGCTGGCGCCAATGCCGTCCGCTTGCCCCTATCGATGCGTACACGTTTGTCGATCTCGGCGCCGGCATGGGTCGCGCAATGTTGTTGGCCGCCGCTTATCCCTTCCGCAACGTCTTAGGCGTCGAGTTGCATCCCACGCTGGCGCGCATCGCCCGCAGGAATCTCGCGCTTTGGCGCGCCGCAAAGCGCACCGGCGTGCCGATGCGAATGCATTGCCGCGACGCCGCTGATTTCCCGCTCCCCGCCGGCCCATGTGTCGCATTTCTCTTCAATCCCTTCGGCGCTCCGGTGCTGCGCCGCGTCTTGCGCGCCTGGACTCGAACCCTGGCTGAGCGCGATGGCCAGCTCGACATTCTCTACGTCAACAATGAGCAGGAAAACGTGCTCAGGCGCGAGCCCGGGTTCGAGCGGCTCTTTCACGGCCAGATCCGCCGCACGCACGCCGATGCTGTCGCCGACCGCACGATCCTCAAGCGCCAGCCCGGCGCTGAATACGCGGCGCCCGGCTGGGAGGACTGCTCAATTTACCGCTGGGTCGGGACCGAACCGGCAGCCCGGCGGCAGTGATTCCAGTTCGTCCGGTAAGCGTTTTCCAGATTGTCAAGTCGAGTGGGCCGCAGTAAGATTGCGGGGTCATGATCAAGCCAACCGCAGTTGCCGCTTTCTTTGCGTCCGCTCTTCTTTCCGTCAGCCTGCTCGCGCAGTCGCCTTCGCTCACCATTCAGCCCTCGCTCACAATTGACGTCGACCATCCCACTGCCAGTGTCAGCCCCACCCTCTACGGCCTCATGACCGAGGAGATCAACTACTCCTACGACGGCGGCATTTACGCTGAACTGATTAGCGACCGCACGCCAAGCCGGGCCTGGGACGCGCTCAGAGGGTGGCCGATGGTTGCGCGCGGAGACTCCAGCGTCAACGTCTCCATCGACGACTCCAACGGGCCAAGCGCCGTACTCACGCGCAGCCTCAGGGTAACCGTTTCCAAGGCCAGCGCGGCCTCGCCTGCGGGAGTTGAAAACGACGGCTATTGGGGCATCCCTGTCCGCCCGCATACCGTTTACAGCGGATCATTCTACGCAATGACGGACAGCCCGGGCATTCCAGTCACCATCACGCTCCAGAACGATCAGACTGGCGTCGTTGCCGCCTCGGCCACCGTCACCGGCCTCACCGGCGAGTGGAAGCGCTTCACATACACGCTCAAGACTGGCGACGATCCAGTCTCGTCGAACAACCATCTCATCCTCACCATCGCAAAGCCGGCCACAGTCTGGCTCAATCTCGTCTCCCTCTTCCCGCCCACCTATCACGATCGCCCGGGCGGCAATCGCGCCGACATCATGAATCTGCTCGTCGTCATGCAGCCGAAATTCCTGCGCCTGCCCGGCGGCAATTATCTCGAAGGCGACCATATCGCCGAGCATTTCGACTGGAAGAAGACCATCGGCCCGTGGGTCGACCGCCCTACGCATTTGAGCCCCTGGCACTATCGCTCGTCTGACGGCATGGGCCTGCTCGAATTCCTCGAGTGGTGTGAAGACCTCAAAATGCAGCCGGTGCTCGCCGTCTATGCCGGTTACTCGCTCGAGCAGGAACACGTCGATCCTGGCCCGGCGCTCGAGCCCTACGTACAGGACGCGCTCGACGAAATTGAGTACGTCACCGGTGACGCCGACACCAAATGGGGCGCAGAACGCGTTAAGGACGGCCATCCCGCGCCATTCCCGCTGCGCTACGTCGAAGTCGGCAACGAGGATCAATTTGATCACTCTCACTCTTACGACGGCCGCTTTGCGCAGTTCTATCACGCTATCAAGCAGCGCTATCCCGATCTTCAGATCAT
>JBEKWT010000278.1:0-4560 GCA_049512795.1 Occallatibacter sp. | reverse complement strand
CGAATCGTGATCGGTACAGGCCAAACTCCCTTGTTCGATGTGGGTTCCAGATCGTGCTCTCCCTGCTCAGGCACGGGAAACTCGCCCTGCGCTTCGGAGTCGAGAAAGCGCGGTCGGCCCTCGCCAGTCAAGGGCTGTCCATCGATCTTCTTTTGAAGCGTCATGAAGGCCTGGATCAGCGCCTCAGGCCGCGGCGGGCAGCCGGGAATGTGCACGTCAACAGGAATGTACCGGTCAATGCCTTTGAGCACGTTATAACCCTGCTTGAACGGACCTCCGGAGATGGCACATGCGCCCATCGCGATGACATACCGCGGCTCGGCCATCTGGTTGTAAAGGCGCACCACCTGCGGCGCCATCTTCTTGGTCACCGTGCCAGAGACGATCATCAGGTCGGCCTGCCTCGGCGATGGCCGGAAGACCTCGGCTCCGAAGCGAGCCAGATCGTAGCGAGCCATGGTTGTGGCGATCATCTCAATGGCACAGCAGGCCAAACCGAATTGCATCGGCCACACCGAACTGCGCCGGCCCCAGTTGTAGAGCTCTTCGATGGTCGTGACGAAGACGCCTTGCTTGCCTAGTTCGATCTTCAGTTGCTGGTCAACAGCCATGAGTCGCTTCGCTCCTGAAATCCAGTGAACGGTGAACAGTGGGCAGTGATCAGATTCCTGCCACTGCTATTTGTTTGTGCATTTCCCGGCATGCTTCGGTTCGCCGGCTTCCCTTTCGTAACTCGTGTGCACCGCAGTCCGCTGCATTCCTCAGACATCGCACGAGAAGACTGACCACTGCGCACTGATCACTGACCACTGTCTTTCACTGCCACGTCAGCACGCCCTTCGCCCAAGCCCAGGCAAGTCCCTCAACCAACAGGAGGACAAACACCAGCATCGCCGCGCAAGCCGCAGCGCCCAAACCTGTAAATGCCACCGCAAACGGAAGCAGGAAGACGGCTTCCACGTCGAAGATCAGGAAAATGATGCCGTAGAGGTAATACGCCGAACGAAACTGCATCCAGGCGTCGCCCTTTGATTCCAGACCACACTCGTAAATGGCGTTCTTGACCGCGTTCGGCTTTGGCGGCGAAAACACCCGTGCCCACAGCCAGGCCAACCCCAGAGGGGCGAGGCCAAAGCCCAGTGCCGCCAAGAACAAAACTGCCAATGAAAAATAGGGACTGGAAGCCATCGCGGGAAAGAATTTGCTACTCTTTCAAGCTACCAGTTTGGGGCATGGTTTGGCGAAGGAGTTGATGCCTGTCGGCGCCATTCAGGCTGGCTTTTCCACCATTTATCCCATCAGGTGAACCGTTTGCTGGCCGCGGCTCCTAAGCTCGCTAGTCGTCGCCGTCGTCTGCCTTCTTGGCGCGCACCCTTTTCTCCCGATCATTGATCATCGCCGGCACTGGCGCGCTCCCCATCGCGTCCTTCCACAGGATGATATCTAGCTTTTCGGCGGGGGCCCGGTCGGCGTGGCTGAAGTCCATCTTCATGCTGGCCCGAGCGCCGGCGGCGCCGTTTTGATTGGCGGTGTAGATGAGCCCGTTGTCGCGGTTGGAATAATCGGCGGTATACGGCGGCTGATCGCCCGGCCCGGTGAACAGCGAGGAGATCATCGAGCAGAAGGCATCGTTGTTATTCATGGGCGGCAGGCCGAGCAGCGCCTCCATGGTGCGAACGACGCTCACCGTGGAGTAGAAGCGGCTGTCAACAAACGGCGCGCCGCTCGAGCCGCGCGGCGAATACTTGCTGACCGCCAGCGCGATGCTGCGGTGCGCATCGACGTGGTCGGCGCCGTTCTGCGCATCATCCTCAAGAATAAAGAAGGCCGTGTCATCCCAATAGGGCGAGTGCGAAATCGCCTCGACGGCGCGGCCCACCGCCAGATCGTTATCGGCGACGGAAGACTTCGGCGATGGCCCGCCTGGACGTGTGCCCGCGGTGTGATCGTTGGGCAGGCGCAGCATCACAAAATCGGGCATCGAGTCATTGCCGTGCTCGCGATCGGCGACCCATTGCTTGAGGTGGCGCAGAAAAATCTCCACCCTGACTTGATCGGGAACCATGAGATTGAAGTCCGGCGCTTCCGGCGCGAAGTGACCCACCAACTCGGGCTTGGTGGCTATGTTGGTCACTATTCGCGAAATGGGCCAGGGCCATTTGTTCACGCCGCCGCCCCACTCGGCGGGCAGCGCCTCACCCGGGGCAAACGCCTTGTGTGCGCAGCTCGGTCCGGCCAGCATCGCTCCCAGCGTGGCGTCGGCAACCGCCGGCTGGTCGCAAAACGTCGACGAGATGAACTCGCCAAAGTGATAGTAGGTTTTGCCGTGCGCAGCGAGGTCGCCCCACAGATAGCCGCTGGCGGGCTCATTCACGTCAGGGATTCTCTGCAGCAGCGGATAGCCACCGGCCACAATGCCTTCGTAGTCGTAACTCCGCTGTTCCCCGCGATAGTTCTGCTGCCATGTCTTCTCCAGGTAATCCGTGCCGATGCCCGCTGTCGACCAGACGTGGCCATCGCCGGAGACTTCGCCGGAGTCAAAGAAATTGTCGAGCACGCCGAATTGGAGCGCCAATTCGTGCTCGTTGGGTGTGACAGCCTGGCCATACATTGCAAGGCTTGCGTCGCCGTTGCCCACCGGCTTGCCGTCCTGCTCGAGGTCGCCGAGGATCTGGTCGTAGGTGCGGTTCTCCTTGATGACGTAGATGACGTGCCGAATCCGACCAGTGGCGCTGCCCGCAAACGCGATCTGCTCCTGCGCGGCCTTGATCCGATTCGACTCGAGCACGATCGTGGTCCAGCCGGCAAGATGGCTCGCGATCTCCGATTCGTCGATCGCCACCAGCGAGCCGTAGAGCAGCGTTCCAATGTAGGTGCTACTGCCTCTGCGCGCATTCGCTTGCGATTCGACGGTTCGCTGCGGAAAGTTGTTCGGCCCGGTTCTCTTGCCCTTGTCGGTCGCCACGTAGAGCTTGCCGCCGGAGGACGTTGCGACGAATGCCATCGACATCGGCATCCATTCGGTGGGAATGAATCCATCCAGCTCAACCATCCCCGTCTTCGCGATTTTCGGCGTGAGCTTCCCCGATTCGATCACCGCGATCGCATCGGTTGCCATATTCGCCACGTAGAGCCTGCTGCCATCGGCGTTGACGGCGAGAGCAACAGGCTCGGCGCCAAAATAACTTTGGCCAGGCAGGCGCGTATCGAAATAGCCCTTGGCGGCGAATTGCCCCGAGCTCACATTCACGGCGGCAACGGCGTCGCGATTGGCGAGCGCGACGTAAAGTGTTTTTTCGTCCGGCGAGAGGGCCATCTTACACGGGTGCGTTCCCGGAGCGATGGGGTCAGGCGGCTTGAGCAAGGCCAGCTTTCGCGCCACTGCGCCGCGCGACAAGTCGAGTTCGGCGATCTCCGATGCGTTCCACAGCGCGACAAACACCCGCCTGCCGTCCCTCGTCACGGCCAGCGCAATCGGGTAGGTCGACGGCACGGTGTCGCTCTCGGAGAGGTCGAATCGTTTTTCGATTGCACCCGTCGTGGCGTCGATTAGCACCACATCGTCGGAAAGATTCTCGACGACCAGCAACTTTTCGTGGCCGGCCTCGCCAAGGACCGCGATTGCAGCCGGGTACGGCACACTTTCATCGTTATCGGTTCCGTCAGGCAGACGCGTTTTCCGTCCCGGAGGGAGCGGCGCAGCAGGCAAATGAATCAGGCGCTCGGGCGCGATCTTTCCCTCGGCAAAGCTGTAAACCGCGATGCTGCTGCCTACGTCAGCTTTGTCGTCGACTTTCGCGTCTGTCAGGGAGGGCATACTTGCGTAGATGTGGCTGCCATCGCGACTGAACGCAAGACCCGAGTAGAGCGTCTGGTGCGCATGCAATCCAGTGCGAGCATCCGGAAAGTCGGCCAGCGAGCCGGTCGTAGTGTCGAGAACCGAAAACGACTGGTCGTACTGCGACTCGAAGGTTCCATAGCCGGCGTTGACGGTCACCACGTAGCGGCGGTCCGGTGAAACAGCCATTGAAATGGGCAGGCTGTTCGTACGCTGCGGATTGCCCGGGACTTCGCCGATCAATCGCTTGCTCGAAGGCAAGTCAATGGTTTGTGCGGTCTGCGCAGCAAGAAAAGCCGTCGCGAGCAATGCGGCTGCGGCCATTTGCGCCGCGAAAAACTTCGCTGCCATTGAGAAATCCCCTCAGTCCCATTGGATGCTTCGCGGATAATTCGTCGATGAACGCCGGCGTGGCGAGGCGCGGCCAGATTACCACAAGGATTAGCGGGAGATTACGGTGATTCACCTGATCCTTTCCGCCCGCCGCGGCGGGCGGAAAGGATGAGAGTAACGCAGTCTTGGAAACTCGAAACAATCGACTTCGACATCGCGGAACCCCGGGCCCCCGGTTCGGGAACCCAGGACGCCACGAGTCGTGTCTACGGGTAAATGCCGCGAATCTGCACAGCCTCAGCCACACGGCCGATGCCGAGCATGTTGGCGGCAATGCGCATGGGTACATTCCGCTCCAGATGAATCTTTAGCACGTCGCGGAAGGCCGT
>JBEKWT010000277.1:0-4610 GCA_049512795.1 Occallatibacter sp. | reverse complement strand
GACTCGCCCATTTCCCAACATCATGTTTCAGAGAATTAGGCGGAAGCGTAGACTCTTAGGCAAAGGTTCAGACGATGGCAACCGCGAGTCGCATCCCGATTGAGCAGTACTTGACGACTTCCTACGAGCCGGATGCGGAGTTCGTGCGCGGTGAGGTCGAGGAACGAAGCACGGGCGAGTACGATCACAACCTGGTGCAATGGGCAATTCTGGATTGGTTCCGGCGGCATGACAAGGAGTGGCAAACGCGCTCCATCCAGGCACAGAGAACGCGGCTCAACTCGGACATGGTGCGGATTCCGGATGTGAGTGTGTGGGCGCGGGCGGTTCCCATTGAACCGGTCTTCAGCCATCCTCAGCTTATTGTTGTCGAAGTGTTGTCGCCGGAAGATCGCCACTCAAAAGTGCAGGAGAAGGTGGAGGACTACCGGCGGTTTCAGGTCCCGCACATCTGGGTTGTCGATCCTCTCCAGCGAATGGGCTGGGATTGTTCCGGAGGCAACTGGATGCGCACCAGCCGTTTTGCAGTCACGGGTTCACCCATCCATCTCGATCTTGAGCAGCTTTTCAGAGAACTGGATGCCTCCGAGGCCTGATCCTCTACTACGCGGCGCAGCGGACGAGTTCAACGTCCGCAACAAAGCGGCTGCTACGCGGACACGCCGGTGAAGAGCAACTGACGCTGGCTGCAAAAGCTCCTTAAAAACTGGCCAATCTCCGCGGAGTTGCGGCAACCCGGATGCCGAACAAAACGCCGTTCCAGGCGATTGCATCTAAAATGGCAACATGACTTCTCCATTATCTTCGCGCCGCCGCTCCAAGACGCCGCCGCCGGGCGAAACCGGACAGGAAGGGCTCTACCTGCGCTCACTGAGCGATCGCCAGGTGATTGTGAACATTAAGTTGAGGGACGGCGAGACGGTGCGCGGGTGGATTGAGTACTTCGACGACTCCATGCTGCGGCTGACGCGCGAAGGCCAGCCCAATCTGTTTATCTACAAGAACCAGATCCGGACGATCAGTGAAGCGGGCCGGCGGCGAGTGACGCGCTATGAGACCACGGACGGAAATGGACCGGACGGACACGAACCGGACGGACGCGAACGGGATGGGGCGGGGCTGTGAGCGGCCGAGCGGAGCCGGCGGAAAATCTCATTTTTGTTCCCAAGGCCGCGGAGATTGCGCGCGAGGCGGGTGCGCGGCTGCGCGAATTCTACGCGCAGGGCGTGGAGACCGAATACAAAGGCGATGTGGACATTGTGACCGTGGCCGACCGCGCGGTGGAGAAGCTGATTCGCACGCGGCTGGGCGAGGCTTTCCCGGATCACGGCGTCTACGGCGAAGAGGGCACGCGCGAGCGGCTGGAAGGTGAGTTCCGCTGGTACGTGGACCCGCTGGATGGAACGACAAACTTCGCACATGGATTCCCGCAGTTCTGCGTGTCGTTAGGTCTCGAGCACCGGACGATGCTGGAGCAGCGAGCGAATCTGGACCACCCAGCGCAGGGCCTGAAAGCCGACGAAGATGGGACTCTGGTGGCGGCGGTGATCTACGATCCGCTGCGGGACGAGATGTTCACGGCGGAACGCGGGCAGGGGACGCAATTGAATGGGAAGGCGGCGAAGGTTTCTCGGACGCGGGAGCTGGCCGAGGCGCTGCTGGGCACAGGCTTTCCCAGCCGCAAGCGGCACGCAAGTCCCAACATTCACTTCTACCAGGAGTTCACGTTGCGATCGCACGGGGTGCGGCGGGCGGGCTCGGCGGCGCTCGACCTGGCGTATGTGGCCTGCGGACGGATGGATGCGTTCTGGGAGTTCAATCTGAATCCATGGGACACGGCGGCCGGAATCCTGCTGATTGAGGAAGCCGGCGGGCGTGTGACGGACTTTGCGGGTGCGAGGTTCCAGCTCAAGAGCGACGAAATTCTGGCGTCGAATGGATTAATCCACGAAGAGCTGATCGGGCTCTTCGGCGACATGTTTGCTGGACGCGATCTGGCGCCGATTCCGACGCCCGAGGAGTTTGCGAGAAACAGGGAACAAGCCACCCCATCGAGCACAAATCGCACGATGGGGACCCCGGCGGGGACCAAGGGACCGAGGGACCAAGAAACCAGATGAATCTTCTTTGGGTCGTGAAGATTTGGCCAGTCGTTTTCCTGCAGACCTCTGCGATCTTGTTCTTACGCCCCTTTGGGGCTGCGTTCTCGAACCGCGACTCCTAACCCCAGGCTCACGCCTGGGGCTACCGTCTTTTGCCCGCTTCGCGGGCTTGCTCCGTCGGTCGCTGCCCCCTTGTTGCCTTGTTCCCTCGATCCCTTGGTCCCTGCTTTTGCTCTTCCCGCATGGCAAAACGTCTTCGAACAACGTGGAAGTCAGGCCGCGGGGCCGTATGCTAGTATCAGCGTCGTAAAGATCAGAGCGGCGCGCATGTGCGAGGCCGCGGGAATCCTCGGAGAGAGCAGAGATGGCATACGTCATTGCAGAACCCTGTATCGGCACCAAGGACACCGCCTGTGTGGACGCCTGTCCCGTCGATTGCATCCACCCCAAGAAAGATGAAGCCGGTCATGCCGAAGCCGATCAGCTTTTCATCGACCCGGTCGAGTGCATCGACTGCGGTGCGTGCGTGCCGGTTTGCCCGGTGTCGGCCATCTTTGCGCAGGACGACCTGCCGGAGAAGTGGGCCCACTTTACCGAGAAGAACGCTGCGCACTTCGGCCGGTAGACGGCTGAGCGTCAGCCTGCGGTAAAGGACTCTTAGAACGCGCATCCCGGTTGCCGGGATGCGCGTTTGTGTCTGGGTCGAAGACGCCGGAGACTACGTGATGAGTTCCATCCCCGCATCGCGAGCCGCAATGTGATCGAAGGTCACCGTCTTGCTGCATCCTCCAGCTTGTGCCGAAGCCGCGATCAGGCAATCGGCAAAGTCTGCTTTGCTCCAACGGAACCGGTGCACAGCGTTGACCACCGTCGAGGCCTGCTCCACAACTATCGCTTCCATGGCGAGCAATTGATCGAGGGTATCCGCAACGACCACCCTCCCTGCGTGCTTTACGCTGATCATCACCCAAACCAGCTCAAGAACAGCGGCCAGTCCCACCCAACCCGGATCTTCCGCGGTCAAGGAATCAAAAACGGCGTCTGCCTGCGGACTTTGCTGCGCGTCGTCTTGCCCGAAATAGCGCACAAGGACATTTGTGTCCAGGCCGATCACGCCGCTTCTCCATCGGCGACTACCTTCGCATCGCTTTTTGAAGCGGCGTCCAATTCAGCAGCCCGCTTGTAAATGAGGTCGTTCATTTCTTTATCCGCTTTCGGGAGTTCGAGGCCCGCCAGGCAACCCCGCAGGTCCCGAATCGAACCGACCCGCCTTACGATAAACTCCCCATTCTCGCCGGGAAAGAACTTGACTCTCACTCCAGGCTTGAGTTTCAGGGCTTCTCTCACCTCTACGGGAATGGTGATCTGTCCCTTCGAAGTCACGGTAGCAGTTGCCATCGATTCTCCTTACATATTGAATTATACCTTACCGTATCTCATTTCACCTTACTTTTATGCGATACACCTTACTTTTGTCGATTACTCCTTGCATGAGTT
Source organism: Occallatibacter sp. (assembly GCA_049512795.1). GTDB lineage: Bacteria > Acidobacteriota > Terriglobia > Terriglobales > Acidobacteriaceae > Telmatobacter. Next base: position 1,011 of record JBEKWT010000277.1, on the reverse strand, counting down.
TAACTCCTGATATTTCAGTGGAAACGACGAATCAGACCGAGAGCGAGGATAATAGCCCAATGTCCGTGCTCACCTCGGAAGCGGTGGTTCTGCGCACCTGGCCGGTGCATGAGTCCGACCTGTTGGTGAGCTTTTTTACGCGCGATTACGGGCGGCTGAAGGGCATGGCCAAGGCGGCCCTGAAGAGCCGGAAGCGGTTCGGCGGTGCGCTGGAACCGATGACGCTGACGCGGGCGTGGTTTGCGGAGCGGCCGCGGCAGGAGCTGGTCAGGCTGGACCAACTGGAGATTCTGCGATCGCCATTGTCGACAGCGGTGGACCAGACACGCATGGCGGTGCTGAGCTTTTATGCCGAGGTGATCGACGAGGCGCTGCCGGAGCGCGATCCCCAGGAGACGGTATTCCGGTTGCTTGCGAGTGTGCTAGAGCAGACGAACGCGGTGAAACCGGATACGGAGCAGTCACAATCTGTCGATCGTCTGTCGGGCGGGCCCCAATTCTCTGGACCGTGGATGGCGCTGACCTATTTTTCGCTGTGGATGACGCGGCTGATGGGTCTGCTGCCGGACATTGCCCACTGCATGGCGTGCGGAGACTCGCTGGGCGCAGGCGAAGTGCGCTTCAGCGCGTATGCGGACGGGCTGTTTTGCGGGCTTCACGCGAATGGAAGCGGAAGCGCGCTCTCGGCCGATTCCTGGCAACTGGCGCTGCGGATGCTGCGGGCGCCGGCGGCGAGTTTTGCGGGCGAAACGTGGCCGCGAAAGCGCGGGCAGGATCTAAGGCGGTTCACGGTGCAGATGCTGGAGCGCCATTTGGAGCGCAAACTGAAGACGGCGGAGGCGATTGCGCGGCTGGGCGGATAAAGTTTTGGATCGGATAGGACGCGCCCCAGTCAGCGGACGCTTGTGTCCAAAGTAACTGGAGGAATCATCGCCGCACTGGCTCGACTTATTCCGGCTGATAGAATCGAGCCTTAGTTCCGATGAGAGAGATGAGCCTGTGTCCGTTGCC
>JBEKWT010000276.1:0-4672 GCA_049512795.1 Occallatibacter sp. | reverse complement strand
GAGGCCATTACCAACGACAAGCTGCCGCCAAAAAGCGCGCTGGCGCTGGTGCAGGCGCTCAGCCGGCACAGCGATCTGCTGGCCGCGGCGGCGCGGGCAGGTCCGGCGCATCGATGAGGATTGCGTGGGCCCGAACGATAAGAGCGATAGAGCTGAAAGCAAGGAGAGCGGAATGACCGACGAAAGCAACATCGAACAGGGCGCTGCGCCGCAGGCGGCGTCCTTGCCGGCGACGCAGCAACTGCTCGCCGCATCGCGCTCGGAGTTGGGACGGGTGATCGCGGGACAGAGCGAGGTGATCGGCGAAGTTCTGGTCGCTGTGTTGACGCAGGGCCACGCGCTGCTTGAAGGCGTGCCGGGCATAGCCAAAACACTCATCGTGAAGTCGGTCGGCCGCCTGCTCGGCCTCGGCTTTCAGCGCGTGCAGGGCACGCCGGACCTGATGCCCGCCGACATTCTGGGCACCACAATGTTCCGGCCGGGCACCGACACGTTTACATTTCACGCTGGGCCGGTGTTTACTGATCTGCTTCTCGTCGACGAGATCAATCGCATGCCTCCGCGCACGCAGGCCGCGCTGCTGGAATGCATGGAAGAGCGCCAGGTGACGAGCGACGGGGTTCAGCGTCCGCTGCCCGCCTGGTTTACCGTCTTCGCCACCGAGAATCCCATCGACTTTGAAGGCACCTATCCGTTGCCCGAGGCACAGCTCGATCGTTTTCTGCTGAAGATCAAAGTGAGTTATCCCGCGCCTGAAGAAGAACGGCAGATGCTCGAGCGGCATCACGGCGCCGCTGGAGCAAATCTGCTGGAAGATGCGAATATCCAGCCGCTCTCACCCCAGCTTCTCGCCGCCGCGCGCAGCGAGATTCGCTCGATTCGTGTCGAGAACGATCTTTACGGCTATATTCTCGATCTCGTCCGCCGCACCCGCGAGTGGCCCATGCTGGCGCTTGGCGCCAGCCCGCGCGCGGCCATCTGCCTGCTGCGCGTGGCGCAGGCCTTCGCCGCCTTTGAGGACCGCGACTACGTCATTCCCGACGACGTGAAGCGAGCTGTTCTGCCAGCATTGCGGCATCGCATTCTGCTCAAGCCCGAAGCGGAGCTTGAGGGCTTCGACTCCGATCGCGTGCTCAGCGACGTCGTTGCTGCGGTTGCGGTGCCGCGCCGGTAAGATTGGAGTAAGATAAAGGTAGTATGAAAACAAAAACTTCGATTACCCTTTCGGCGCCCCTTCTAGTCAAGATTGACAGGCAGATCGGCAAACGCGGCTCGCGTTCGGCATACATCGAAAAGGTGCTCCACGATCACTTTCGGGATTCAGCCCGGCGGGCGATCCAAATGCGCGATCGGGAGTTGATCGATGCTGCAGCTGACCGGCTAAACAAGGAAACGGAAGATGTTCTGCATTTTCAGGCTCCATTTCTTTAACTCCCATGAGAAGGGGTACTAATGCCATCGTGCGGGTCCAACTGCCGGCGGAAATGATTGACGCATCTCTGAGGAAGTGCTCTCCTCCAGCGAGAACGAGGCGGCGATCCAGTCACCCCGCCTCTGCATGGTGCTATGAAGAGAGGCGAGCTTTATCTCGTAACTGATCCCGCCGGCGACCCCAAGCGCCAGCGAGTCTTCGTGGTCGTTAGCCACCAGGGCCTAATCGACTCACGCTTCTCCACTGTTGTCTGCGCCCCTGTCTATACGAGCGGCGAGGGTCTGGGGACTCAGGTCGCGATTGGGCCAGGCGAGGGTCTGAAACATGAGAGCTGGATTATGTGCGACAACCTGGCAAGCATTCGCAAGTCTCAGCTGACTCGATACGTGGGCTCTCTTTCGGCGGCAAAGATGCGCAGGTTGAACAACTCCCTGGCGGTGGCTCTCGATTTGCCAATCGAGGTTCAATGATTTCGCCTTCACTCCATCCTGAGCCAGTGCGATCCACTTGCCGGCCGCGCGGCCGCTTCGCGTTTGGTCTCACTTCGCGAGCCATCTGGCTGCTGGCCGTGGGGCTGGTGTTCGCGCTGCCGGGATTCTTTCGGGCTACCTGGGGATATGGAATGCTTGCATGGGACGCGCTGGTGCTCCTTGCGGTCATCCTCGACGGACTGCGATTGCCGACGGCGCACGAGATCACGATCGAACGCTCGTGGAGCAACGCGCCTGCACTCGATAGCGAAACGGAGATTCAGCTAGCCGTTGAGCACAGCGCTGAGACGATTCTTGAGTGCCATTTGGTTGATGACCTACCGGACGCGCTCGTCGCTGCGCCTGCCACGCGAAATCTGCGCGCCTTTCCCCGTAACCGCGCGACGCTGCGTTACAAAATCGAGCCGCGCGAACGCGGGGATGTACAAGCCGGAGCGGTTTACATTCGTTATGCGTCGCCGCTCGGGCTGGTGGAGCGCTGGGCGATGGCGCCCCTCGAGCAACCGGTGCGCGTCTATCCGGCGCTGCGCCAGGGCGAGGATCAGGAGATTTTTCTTGCACGCGGCCGCCAGATCGATTTGCAGCTTCGCCGCGCACGCGAGCGCGGATTGGGCCGCGACTTCGAAAGCCTTCGCGAATATCTCGAAGGCGACGATCTGCGCGACGTCTGCTGGACAGCGACTGCGCGACGTGGCCAATTGATCACACGCCGCTACCAGACCGAGCGCAGCCAGGCGGTATGGATCGTGCTGGACGCCGGCCGGCTGCTGCGCGGCCGAATCCTTGACAACGCGGGGAATCAGGATCGGCGCGGTCATTCGAAACTCGACTACGCCTGCTCGACCGCCGTGGCTCTTGCGCAACTGGCGCTTTTCTCCGGCGATCGCGTAGGACTGCTCGTCTATGGCCAGCATGTGCAGCAGCGGGTACTTCCCGGCCGCGGACCTACGCATCTGCGGCAAATTGTCGAGGCTCTCGCGCAGGCGCGCGCCGAATCGAGCGAGGCCGACCACCTGCGCGCCACGGCCACGCTGAATCGCTGGCAGCCGCGGCGGGCGCTCATCCTGTGGATCACTGACCTGGCCGAGACTGCCATGCGGCCCGAAGTCATCGATGGCGCGATGCAGTTGATTCGTCGCCATGTGCTGCTGTTTGTCGCCATGGCCCAGCCCGACGTGGCAGCCATCGCCAACGCGCGCCCGAAAAATGTAGAAGAAATGTTCCGTGCCTCCGCCGCGCAGGAACTGACCAGCCGCCGCGAGCTGCTCCTCGCGCGCCTGCGCGACCAGGGCGCACTCACCCTCGATCTCGATCCCGCGCATCTCACCTCCGCCGTGCTCAATCAATATTTGAAGGTGAAAGAGCGGGCGATGGTGTAGGACAAGGCCGCGCGGCTATCGCGCGATCTCGTTTGCCGCCTTTAACGGCCGGAAGAGCCACACCAGAAGCAGCGTGAAGAGCAAGCCGCCGACGGTGAATTTGAGCCAGACAGCCGCGTTCGAGGGGGAGAAAAATCCTTCGAGCGTTCCCGCGATGACCAGGAGCGGAATGACGCCGGAGACGAGCCGCGTGGCTTCGACACCGGCCAGCGCAATTGAATCGCGCCGGCGATAGAGCCCCGGAAAAAGCACACCATGAGCGAGGCGCAGCCCTGCGCCGCCGGCAAGGACGATCGAAGGCAGCTCCAGCGAGCCGTGCGGCGCGACGAAGCTCCACAGGTCGATCGACATTCCGTGCTGCGCGCAGGCCACGCCGATGACGCCGAGCAAAAGCCCGTTGAAGAACATGGAGTAGACAGGCCCCAGGCCGAAAACGATGCCGCCGGCGAAGGCGATAAAACAGACGCTCAGATTGTTGGTCATGATTGCGCTCGAGGCCACGGGCTCGATGCCGACAATCGAATGCGTCCACATCTCGTGGCGCTCGATGGTCTCGACCATCGCCGGCCCCAGCATGTGGCGCATGAACTGCGGACGCGCCAGCGTCAGCACCGAGCCGAGCGATGCACCGGCGAGCGTCATGACCAAAGCGAGCAGTACATAGCGGATCTGGCGCTGCACTGTGGCCGGGTAATCGTCGCGCAGAAAATAGAAGATTTTCAGGAAGCCTTTGCGCCGGCTGGAATAGATGATATGGTGGGCGCGAGCCAATAACTGGTTGACGTGCTCGGCGTAGGCCCGCGCCGTGGAGTCCTGGCGCAATGTGGACAGGTCGCTCGCCGCCTGGCGGTAGAGCAGCGCAGTCTCGCGCAACTCGGCGCGCGAAAGCTGCCGCACGCCGCCCGCCCCGGCCTCGCCCAGCAGCGCGGCCAGACGGTCCCAGTAAGGCCGGCGCTTCGCGAGCCACTGATTGGAGAGAATGATGGCCATGGAGCCGATTGGAGATCAGCTTAACATCGACACCCCGGAGCTGGTGGCCATCGAGATGCCGCTGGCCGGCATCGGGAGCCGCTTCATCGCTATCCTCGTCGACTATTTGATCTGGGGATTTGTTTTTCTCATCCTCGGCATCGTGGCCGCGATCATCATTCCGGCGCTGCATTTTTTCGGCGGCGTTTCTGCCAATTGGGCCATCGGCATCTTCGTGCTGATCGTTTTCCTATTGCAGTGGGGCTACTTCGCGCTGTTTGAGGCCTTCGGCAACGGGCGCACACCGGGCAAGCGCGTAGCTCGGATTCGCGTGATTCATCAGTCGGGCCGCGGCATTAATTTTGTGGAGGCGCTAGCCCGCAACCTGGTTCGCTTCGTCG
>JBEKWT010000275.1:0-4716 GCA_049512795.1 Occallatibacter sp. | reverse complement strand
AGTAGGTCGGGAGTTCGAATCTCTCCGGGCGCACCATTCTTCTCTTGAAAACTCTGTGGAGCCGCCCCGGCTTTTCTCGCGCAACTCTCGTTGCAGATGCGGCTCAGACGCCGCTGTACGCCGAAAATCCTCCGTCGACAGGCACGACGACTCCAGTCACGAACTCCGACGCCGGCGAAAGCAGCCAGAGCACTGCGCCGAACAGGTCCTCCGGCTCGCCGAAGCGCGCCATAGGAGTGTGCCCGATGATCGATCTGCCGCGCGCGGTCAGCTCGCTGGTCTCCTTGTCGAGCAGCAGAAAGCGATTCTGATTGGTGAGAAAGAATCCCGGAGCAATTGCGTTCACGCGAATCTTCGGCGAGTATTCCTGCGCCATGTGCACGGCCAGCCACTGCGTAAAGTTGCTCACCGCGGCCTTGGCTGCCGAGTACGCCGGGATGCGCGTGAGCGGGCGGAACGAGTTCATTGACGAAATGTTCAGGATGGTGCCATAGCCCTGTGCCGCCATGATCTTGCCAAAGGCCTGGCTGGGCAGAATGGTTCCGAGAATGTTCAGCTCGAAGACCCCGCGCAGCGCGTCAGCCGGCAGGTCGAAGAACTTCAGCTCTGCGCCGGTCGTGGCCTGGGGCTTGTTGCCTCCGGCGCCATTCACCAGGCAATCGAGTCCCCCCAGGCGGCCGACAACCTCCTGCGCGGCCTGCACCACGCTGTCGCGGTTGAGCACGTCGCACTGGAAGACCGAAACGTGCTCGCCATGTTCACCCATCCGTTCGACGGCAGCCTTGCCCGCGTCTGGATTCAGGTCGAGAATAGCGACCTGGGCGCCGCAGCCAGCCAACGCGCTCGCGATTTCGCTGCCAAGAATGCCGGCTCCGCCCGTGATGGCGACCGTTCGTCCGGAGAAGTCGTACATCCTCGTCAACTCCGCCAGGTCAAACGCTGCCCGATGCGTTATTCCAGTTTCGCGTGGAGCTTCCATCACCGCCGGTCCCGCCATATCGCACCCTTTCCTTTGTCCCTCGCAAAATCAGCCTGGCTTGCTGGCCAAAGGGACTGCCGACGATAGAGTTTCGCGAAATGGGTATTGATCACGGTGAGTGTTGTCACACGCGCGTGTATGCCAAATCACGGTGTCACACCGCGACACGATGTATCAGCTAAAGAGGAAGACTAAAAAGGGGTGTTTGGATGCTTCTCGAGTTGAGCGTGCAGCCCAAGGGCAAGGCCCATCATGCCGGCGACCGTACTGTCGACCTCGCTAAAATCATCGATGCCAGCGGCCTCTACCATCAGACAAAGAACAAAGGTGAAGTACTCGAGGGCACGTGGGAGCAACTCATGGCCGTGGCCAAAAGGTGCCACGACGAAGCCATGAAAACCAACCAGAAATTTGTGACCGTGATGCGCGCGCTAGACGGTCCGGAAGTAGCCCCCTGCTCGCATGCGCCGGCCGATTGCGCCGCTATGAAAGAGCTCCTTGAAGATGACGGCGATTGGCTGATTCCATAAGAAAAGCGGAGCCGCTTGCGCTCCGCCCTTTCGTTCGCCCGTTCTTCCGTTCCCCCGCGGTTCCGTCCCTAAGATAGATTGCGAGTTAGTAAAGCCGGAAATCGACCTCGATCGTGATCATCACCGGCACAGCCGTCTTCCCGTCCTTCATCGCCGGCCTGAATTTGTATTGGCGGATGGCTTCGATGGCCTTCTCGTCCAACCCCATACCCAATGCCCGTGCAACGCGGATATTCTGCGGATTCCCTTGCGCATCGACGATGAGCGAAATGAGGCAAACGCCCTGGTACTTGGCGCGCCGTGCTTCGTCGGAGAACTCGGCCTCCACGCTGTGGACCACCTCCGGAGCCGAAATCCTGCCGCCAACCTGGTAAACACCGCCGCCCGTGTTTCCGCCATATCCCGGGCCGTATCCGTTCCCGCCGCCGGGCCCCATGCCGCCGCCGCTGCCCGTTCCCATGCCTGCGCCGTTTCCACCGCCGGCGGAGGCCAAAGTCACATTCGCCGACTCTTTCATGCCGATCATCGGCATATTCATGTTGTCGGGCAGTTGAATGTTCTTTTGCACGTTGATGGTCGGAGGGTCAGGCAGCTTGGGCTTGTCGATTGTCTGCGGTTGCGGGGGCGTTATCGTATCCTTCGCCTTCTCCGGCAGCTTGCCCTTGTTGGCTTCGATAATGCTCCGGTCGCCGCCGCCGCCGCCCCCGCCGGCCTGCGTGCTGGACTTGGGCATTTTGTAATCGCCCACGTCGATATTCGTCGCCTGAACGGCTGGATGCACGATGTTGTTGATCGCGCGAATGCCCAGCCAGATTGCCAGCAGCAGGATGGTAATGTTTAAGGTCGATGAGATCCCGATGGCCCACGGATTTGCCTTCACGGCCATCCGGTCCGGTACCGGAATAGGCGTCGAGGTCAGTTCCAGAGGCGGCAGCTTGACGGGGAAAAACAAGTCCTGGATGCGCTCCCAGAGGCTCGCCCAAATGGGCTCCTCCTTGAAAGCGTGCCCAAGGAAAGCGTCCAGCTCGTGGCCGCTCACTGGAACCGAAGCTCCCTGATCGCCCTTGCCTTCCGGTGTCATGTCCGGTGTCATGTATTGATCTCTTGCCTTCTCTCCGGTGCTCTTCCCGGCCGTTCCCGCCTGCCCGGACGCGAGCGCGTCCGTCAACAGGCCTATAGATCCATTATGCTTGACTGCGCCAGCCTTTGTCTCGGCTCCCGAGCTGGCTTCAATCCTGGTCTCCGAATTCTCATAGTCCACCAGCTTCAGGACTTCCATACGCAATAGACGGTGGCTGGGTTCGGTTTGTTACCGGGAAAAATGGCCCCTCTTTGATTACACTGATTCTTGAGCAAGTTTGCATCCAAGTTTGCATCCAAGTTTGCATCCTCGAACGGAGTCCCGATGTCCCCTGCGCTCGAGTTGAAGGCGACCCTTACCCTGCCTCAAACCGCCTTCGCAATGAAAGCCAATCTGCCGCAGAATGAGCCGCTTCGGCTGGCCCGCTGGACCGAGCTCCGTCTCTATGAAGAGATGCGAAAAGCCGGCCGCGGGCGGCCCGTCTACCTGCTGCACGACGGCCCTCCCTACGCCAATGGGCCCATCCACCTGGGCCACGCCCTCAACAAGGGGCTGAAGGACTTCGTGGTCAAGTCCAGGACCATGGCCGGATTCGACGCCCCGTTCGTCCCCGGCTACGACTGCCACGGGCTGCCCATCGAGATCAAAGTCGACGAAAAGTTGGGACACAAAAAGCTATCCATGCCCGTACCCGAGGTTCTTGAAGCCTGCCGGGCCTACGCGCAGAAATATGTCGACCTGCAGACCGAGCAATTCGAGCGAATTGGCTGCTTCGGCCGCTGGCAAAAGCCCTACAAGACCATGGCTCGCGACTACGAGGCCAGGACTTTGGAGGCGTTCTACGGCTTCCTCGAAAAAGGCTTCGTCTACCGCGGCCTCAAGCCGGTTTACTGGTGCATCCACGACCGCACCGCGCTGGCCGAAGCCGAGGTCGAGTACGCGAACCACACCAGCCCATCGATCTATGTGCGCTACCGGCTGACTTCCGATCCCGGCGCCATCAGTCCCGCGCTTGCCGGGCGGCAAGTTTCGACCATCATCTGGACCACCACCCCATGGACTTTGCCCGCGTCGCTAGCCGTGGCCTTCCATCCCGACTTCGATTACGTTGCGCTCGAAGCAAACCCGCCTCAAATGCCGGGTGCCCCATCCTTGCCGCAGGCAAGGGTGGGAGACCACGACACTCAACCCGTCTACATCGTCGCAGCGGCGCTGGCCGAGCAGGTGGCTGCCGCCTGCAAGCTCGGCCCCACCAAAGAACTCGCCCGATTCAAGGGATCCGTGCTCGACCGACTCACATTCCAGCATCCGTTCCTTGAGCGGTCGATCCTGGGCGTGCTCGCCGCCTACGTCACGGCCGACACGGGGACCGGAGCGGTGCACACGGCACCCTCGCATGGCGCAGACGACTTCTATACCGGCCAGCGCTACGGCCTCGACCCAACCTCTCGCGTCGATGCCGGCGGCCACATTCACGTCGATCCGGATTCCTGGCATAGTGCCCAACCGCCCGCATACGATGGCCTGACCGTCTGGAAGGCGAATCCCGTCATCGTCGCCATGCTCGAAGAGCGCGGCGCGCTGATGGGCGGCTCCCAACTCGAGCACTCCTATCCCCATTGCTGGCGCTGCCACCACCCCATCATCTTCCGCGCCACCGAGCAGTGGTTCATCTCGCTCGAAACGCCGGTGAAGCGCGCTGACGGCTCTGAAACGACGTTTCGGCAATTAGCAATCGAAGAAATCGACAAGGTGGTCTGGGATCCGGCGTGGGGCAAGGAGCGGATCACGAATATGATCGCCACGCGCCCCGACTGGTGCATCAGCCGCCAGCGCATCTGGGGCGTGCCGATTGCTGTTTTCATGTGCGAAGGCTGCAACCAGCCCATCATCGACGCGGCCCTGAACCGCAAGATCGTCGATCTGTTCGAGCGCGAGGGCGCCGAGGCGTGGCATACGACTCCGCTTGAATCCCTTTTGACCGCCGGCGCAGCGTGTGTCAAGTGCGGCGGGAAGGCCTTCCGCAAAGAGACCGACATTCTCGACGTATGGTTCGATTCAGGCGTGAGCTGGTTCGCTGTCTGCGAATCGGATCCGGACTTGAGTGCAGCCTACAAAGCTTTCGA
>JBEKWT010000274.1:0-4726 GCA_049512795.1 Occallatibacter sp. | reverse complement strand
ATGGCTCACTGAGTCCTGAAGGGATGAGCCGACATTTCGGTATCCTTCGTCCGATACACTGAATCCAAGCAACAGGTGCTAAGAATCTTAGTCCAGCGTTTGTCTGCCATGCATCGTTTCCGCATTATCTTTTGGTTCGCTTTCTTGTGCGTCGTCCCGGCGTCGTCAGCGTTCGCTGCATCGAACTCCGCCGACGCCGCGCATCTCCATGTGCAACTTATTGTCCCCTCGGCGCAGCTCAATCGCGGCGCGAGTTCCAACGCGGGCCTCTATTTCAAGCTTGAGCCGGGGTGGCATGTCTACTGGCAAAATGCGGGCGACTCCGGCGAGCCTCCGCACATCGAATGGACGCTGCCCGGAGGGATCACTGCCGGCCCGATGCAGTTCCCGGCACCAAGCCGCCTTCCACTCGGCCCCTTGATGGATTTTGGCTATGAGAACGAAGTCCTCTTCCCATTCAGCCTCGATGTGGTGAGCTCGGCCAAGCCGGGCCCGGTGGCTCTGCAAGCGAAGGTCAACTGGCTCGTCTGCCGCGAGGTTTGCATTCCCGGCAAAGCGGAACTTGAAGCGGACCGTGTCGTCCCGGTCATCCCCGTGCAGGTCGACCAGCTTTCACCCGACAAAGAGGTTTACGATCGCCTGGTCGGCCGGCTTCCGCAACCGCTTCCTTCTAAAGGCACCGCCGTCTTCCAGCCGAGCGCAACAGGCTTCCGCCTAGCCGTCACCACGGGCCAGCGCGAAACGAAGGCGGCTTTCTTTCCCGAAGACGAAAATATTCTCGACAACCCCGCGCCACAACCGGTAACGCCCAACGCGACCGGTCTCATTCTCGACCTCAAGAAAGACGCGAACCTCGCCGCGAATCCAGCGCAATTGCGCGGCGTGATCGAGCTCTCCGGCGGCCGGAATTACGAGATCGCGGCGCTGCCGGGAACAGTCGCCGCACCGGCTCCCGCACCGACAGTCTCGCTCGCCGCGCTCGCTCGCATCGTCGGCCTCGCTTTTCTCGGCGGCCTGCTTCTCAACCTCATGCCGTGCGTCTTTCCCGTGCTGTTTTTGAAGGGTCTGGCGCTGGTCAACTCCGGCAATGAGGAGAAGCACAAGCTTCGCGCGCATGGCTTCGTCTACACGGCCGGCATTCTTGTTTCCTTCTGGGCACTCGTTGCCTTGCTGCTCGCCTTGCGCGCTGCCGGAGCCACGCTCGGCTGGGGATTCCAGTTCCAGTCGCCGGTTTTCCTCACGCTGATGGCCGCGCTGCTCTTCTTCCTCGGCCTCTCGCTCGCCGGCCAATTCGAGATCGGACTGACGCTCACGAGCGCAGGCGGCTCCCTTGCAGCGAAACAGGGCTACGCCGGAAGCTTCTTCACTGGAGTGTTGGCGGTCGTCGTCGCCACGCCCTGCACCGCACCGTTTATGGGAGCGGCCATCGGCTACGCGCTCGCGCAACCCGCGGCCGTTACGTTCGCCGTCTTCACCGCGCTCGCCCTCGGCCTCGCCGCGCCTTATGTCGCGCTCACGCTTCAACCCGCGTGGACCCGCTTGCTGCCCAAGCCCGGCGTGTGGATGGACATTCTCAAGCAGGCCATCTCGATTCCCATCTTCGCCACCGTCATCTGGCTGGCGTGGGTGATCGCGCAAGCCTACGGAGCCAACCTGCTTCTGGCGCTGCTGGCAATTTTTCTTTTGCTCGCGATGGCCGGATGGTTCCTCGGCCGCTGGCCGGCGAAGCGTTGGGCGACGACCGTCGCGGGCCTCATTCTGGTTGCGGCGCTCGTTGCGTGTATCACCGCGCCCAGACAATTCTCCGCCGCGCCGTCTTTCGCTTCGGCCCAACCTTCGTCCGGAGGGGCTGCTGCGGGCAGCACCTGGCAGCCCTGGTCCGCCGACGCTGTCCAGCATGCGCTCACCGCGGGCCAACCTGTCTTTGTCGACTTCACCGCGAGCTGGTGCCTGAGTTGCCAGGTGAACGAGCGCGTCGCCCTCGACCGGCCGGAGGTCATGCAGGCGTTTGCCGCCGCCAACGTCGCCCTCTTCCGTGCCGACTGGACTCGCGAGGATCCCGCGATCACACAGGCTCTCACCGATCTTGGCCGCAGCGGCGTTCCTGTCTATGCGCTCTACACGCCGGGCCAAAGCGCACCGCAGCTCTTGCCGCAGGTCCTAACGCCGGGGATCGTGATTGACGCTGTGGCCAAGCCGCCCCATGGAGCAGCGAGGGAATAGGGACGCGAAGGCTCAGGAAGAAACGGAATTTCCGACTTGTGCTATCATGCTATCAATGGACGCACCTGGGGAGGGTTCCGTGGCCCAGATTCTCATCCGCAAGGTCGACGAACGGGTCAAAGCCCGCATCCAGCGCCGCGCCAAACGCAATGGCCGCAGCATGGAGGCGGAGGCTCGCGAGATTCTCAAGATCGGATCTATGGCAGACGAGACTCCGGAGGTCGGATTTGGGACGGCTTCTGTTGCGCTCTTCAGCGGGCAGGGAATTGGCCTGGAAGAAGGGGAAGAGCTTCCCGAATTCCGCGGTTATCCCCTTAAGCCGATCTCGTTCGACGAATGATCATCCTCGATACGAACGTGGTTTCGGAGATCATGCGCACGAAGCCGAACGAGCGTGTAACGCGTTGGCTTGACCTGCAACCGCGGGCCTCTATCTGGACAACTTCCGTTACGATTTTTGAGATCCGGTTCGGCCTGGAGACAATGCCTTCGACCAAACGCCGTGCCGTGCTCATGGCGGGCTTTGAGAGTTGGCTTGGCAAGGTTGTACAGGGGCGGATTGCAATCTACGACGAGATGGCTGCAAGACGCGCGGCCGAACTGGCTGCGGAGAGGCAAAGAAGGGGACGGCCCGGAGAGCTTAGCGACACCATGATCGCTGGAATTGTCCTCGCTTCCCGCGCCACTCTCGCCACGCGCAACGCGAAGCACTTCGACGACATTGCGAAGTCAGTCGTGAATCCGTGGGAGGCGTAGTGACAGGCGATAGGGGCCCGCATCTAACCGCGCTTGCTCGCCCTGATCCTACGTATCTCTTCCATTCGCGCTGCCAGCTGCTTCTCGCGGCCCTCTTGCGTTGGGTGGTAGTAGGTGCGGCCTTTGAGTGAGTCGGGCAGGCAATCCATGTCGGCGACTTTGCCTTCCTCTTCGTGCGCGTAGCGGTAGCCTTCGGCGTAGCCCAGCTCCTTCATCAGCTTCGTCGGCGCATTGCGCAGGTGCAGCGGCACCGGCTCCTGGCGGGTGTGCTCAATGTCGTCCTGCACTGCGCCGAAAGCCGTGTAAACGGCGTTCGACTTTGGTGCCAACGCCAAATAGACGACGGCCTCGGCCAGCGCCAGGTCGCCTTCAGGAGAGCCGAGAAAATCGTACGTTTCCTTCGCGGAAAGACATAAATGCAGCGCCTCGGGTGCGGCCAGTCCGATGTCTTCGACGGCCATACGCACGATACGACGAGCGAGATAGAGCGGATCTTCGCCGCCGGCGAACATGCGTCCTAGCCAGTAGAGCGCCGCGTCGGGATCGGAGTTGCGCACGCTCTTGTGCAGCGCGGAGATCAGGTTGTAATGTTCTTCGCCGGCTTTGTCGTACATCAGCACGCGCTTTTGAGCGGCTTCTGTCGCGACGGCTCTTGTGATGTGCTTGCTTCCGTCGGCGACGGCCAACTGCGCCGCGACTTCCAATGTGTTGTACGCATTGCGGCAGTCGCCGCTCGAGTAGCCGGCAATCAATTCCAGCGCATCGTCGTCCGCAGTCAGACCGAGAGCGCCCAACCCGCGCTCCTTGTCGGCAAGCGCACGGCGCAGCAGGCTCGCGACTTGCTCGTCTTTGAGCGGCTCCAGCACGTAGACGCGGCAGCGCGAGAGCAACGCCGAGATGATTTCGAACGAAGGATTCTCCGTCGTCGCGCCGATCAGCCGGATCGTGCCCCGCTCCACATAAGGCAGAAACGCGTCCTGTTGCGCCTTGTTGAAGCGGTGAATCTCGTCCACAAAAAGGATTGTCCGCGAATGCAGTTGCGAAGCTTTGGCCGCCGTGACCATCACCTGCTTGATCTCCTTGATGCCGCTGGTCACCGCGGAGAACTCAATGAAGCTGGCCTTCGTCGTCTCGGCAATGATTTTGGCCAACGTGGTTTTGCCCACACCCGGCGGACCCCAGAAGATCATCGAGCTGGCATCGTCGCGCTCGATCTGCACGCGCAGCGGTTTTCCCGGGCCGACAAGATGCTCCTGGCCCAGCAATTCATCCAGGCTGCGCGGCCGCATCCGTTCCGCCAGCGGCGCCGCTCCGCGGTTTAGCGCTTTGGAGGAGAGTTGTGGAACTTCGGGCTCGATGTCGAAAAGGCTCATCGCCGCGCTCCTCGATTCTCCGCTGCGTGGGGCGCCGCTCCGCGGCTTGACGCTTTGGACGAGAGCTGTGGGTTTCCGAATGACTTGGTCGGGCGGGTCGCTCGCTGCCGCGACGCTTCGTACAGCAGCACGCTGGCGGCGACGGCCGCATTGAGGCTTTCGACTGGGCCGGGGCAGGGAATTGTAATCGTGCCGTCGGCACGGGCGGCGAGAGCGCCGGGAACGCCGCCGCCTTCGTTGCCGATGACGAGCGCAAGCGGGGCGGTCAGGTCCGTGAGATCGGCTGACTTCGTTCCTCGTGCCGTCGTCGCAAGCACCCTCACGCCCGACTCGTGGAGCCGCGCCATCGCTTCCTCAACGGTCGTCGCGAAAAG
>JBEKWT010000273.1:0-4732 GCA_049512795.1 Occallatibacter sp. | reverse complement strand
AGGAAGAGGATGGGTGGCAGGAGAACCGGATGCCAGTCGCCGATCTGCTGAAGGGTTCGCGGATCCATGCGCGTGCCGGCCTGGCGCGCGTAGAAAAACGCCACGAGACCGACAAAGAACATCATGTCGCCGGCCAGGGCGCAGAAGACGAATGCGCGCGTGCGGTTGAGGGCCTCGCGCGGACCGCGCCGCGGACTGCGCCAATCGTCATCGCCTCCGCCGCCACCACCGCCAGTGGGACGGCGGTCAACGGGGGGCTTACCCCCGGTGCCGGGAGCTTTGCGTTCGACCTCAGACGGGATGGGAGTAAAGATGGGGGGCATGGGGAACCCTGTGAGGATGAATTTACCTCACCTTTTGGTTTGACGCACCGAAAATCGGAAGAGGTGCCTGGGGGGCAGGAATAGAAATGTGGATCGCTTCAGGCAACGAAGCGATCATCCTGCATGAATTCCGATGTTTGAGCGTTCTACGACTGCAAAGCGACGCACCTAAGTATTGTGGGCGGCCAGCCTAGAGGCCCTGAAGCTTGAGCGAGCGAACAGCGAGCGTCCGCCCGAACGGTCAGTTCACCAGCCGCGGGTTTGCAGAAGCTGCGACTCTTCTATTGAAGCGGCGGCGAGGCCCTTCATCGTTCCTGTGACCTGCTCAGAGACCTCGGCGAGAATCTTGGGGTCATTCCAATGTGTGGTGGCGACGACGATGGCCTTGGCGCGCGACATGGCTTCTTCGCGCTCCTTGGGCGAGTTTTCGACGTCGAGCGGAGTGGCGCGCTCCTTCATGAAGATTCCTGAGCCGACGAAGATGGCTTCGGCGCCGAGCTGCATCATCAGCGCGGCGTCGGCAGGCGTGGCGATGCCGCCGGCGGAGAAGTTGGGCACGGGAAGCTTGCCGGCGCGGGCGACCATGGCGACTAACTCATACGGCGCTTGCAGATCTTTTGCCGCGGCGTAGAGCTCTTGCTCAGAAAGCACGGTGAGGGTGCGCATCTCGCGCGTGATCTGGCGCATGTGCTGGACGGCGTGCACGACGTCGCCGGTTCCTGCCTCGCCTTTTGTCCGGATCATGGCCGCGCCCTCGGCAATGCGGCGAAGAGCCTCGCCGAGATTTCGCGCACCACACACGAACGGAGTGGTAAAGGCGTGCTTGTCGATGTGGTGCGCCTCATCGGCGGGAGTGAGCACTTCGCTCTCGTCGATATAATCGACGCCCAACTCCTGGAGAATTTGTGCCTCAGCAGTGTGGCCGATGCGGGCCTTGGCCATGACGGGGATGGAGACGGCCTGAATGATCTGCTTGATGAGGCTGGGTCGGGCCATGCGGGCTACCCCACCCTCGGCGCGGATCATGGCGGGGACGCGCTCGAGCGCCATGACGGACACGGCGCCGGATTCCTCGGCGATGCGCGCCTGCTCGACGGACATGACGTCCATGATGACCCCGCCCTTGAGCATTTCGGCAAGACCGACCTTGAGGCGCAGGCTGGTTCCGGTGAAGCTCTTGTTTTCAGTTGATTCAGGCATGGTTTTCGACCTCGGAAGGCGACCGGTCCCGCTCCGGGCGAGATGAGAAGCCGCTAATTCGTTCCAAATTCAAGTGTAGCAGCGAAGTGAGTGGATGGAAGCGGCGGAGGCAGGTGGCCGCGGGGTCTGGGCGCATTTCTTAAGCCATTCCAATCTCCCCACCCCCCCTCTGGTCCCGGCGCTGCAGGATATTCCACGAGATGGCTTCATCTGCTCCAGTTGCGGCTGGCGTGCGTCCGGGTCCGGAGGTAGCGCCTCCAGGTTCGGGGGTAGTGCCTCCAGGTTCGGGACCGGCGAGGCCGGCTCCGGGGGGGCCTGTTGTGCCGGGGGCACCTCAAACGGAACCCGGCCAGGCGCTGGTTCCGTCGCCGCGGCAGCCAGAGGGAGCGGGAGAAGACGAGAACGAGCCAGGCTTCGGGCCGCTGGTGGCGCGATTGCCGGTGGAGTTGGACGTGGCCGTGCCGGTGCGCGAGTTTCGCGTGCGCCACCTGCTGGCGTTGGCGCCGGGAGCAGTCATCGAGTCGCAGTGGAACCACGGGATCGACCTGCCGCTGGCCGCCGGAGACGTGCAACTGGCGTGGAGCGAGTTCGAGGTTGTGGAAACGAAGTTGGCGGTGCGCGTGACGCGGCTGGCGTGAGAAAGACAGGGACCGAGGGACCAAAGGAACGAGGGAACGAGAAGGCAGGGAGCAGGGACTGGGGAATAAAGACTCATGAATGGCACCGGCGACGTGACGGAGAGAACTGGCGGACTGGCGGGGTGGTTGATGGCGAAGCTTCGCTCGAGGCCGCGCGCCGAGCGGCGCCTTGCGCTTCTCGAGCGGATCGCGCTGGCGCCGCGGCAGTCGCTGGCGCTGGTCGAGGCCGAGGGGAGAAGGATTCTGGTGGCGACATCGACTGAGGGCGGCCCGGCGTTTTATCCGCTCGACGAGAGACACACATTGCATGCGGCAGCGCGTGCGGACGAAGTTAGCGCGCGACCCCGGGCGAGGCGCTGGCCAGCCGAGCGCAGGCAGCCGAGGATCTCATGGTGACGATCTGCTTTGGAGGCTGGTTTGGAGGCTCGATGGCAGGGTGGTTGGGAGCTTGGTTGGGCACGCTGGCCGCGGCTGTTCCGGCAAATGTGCCGCTGCTGCCCGATTTGAACGCCAAGCTGCATCCGTCGGACTCGACGCCGTGGACGATTCTCTTTGTTCTTACGCTAATCACGCTGTTGCCCGCGATCCTGATGTCGATGACGCCGCTGGTGCGGCTGCTGGTGGTGTTTCATTTCCTGCGCCAGGCGCTGGGCACGCAGACGGCGCCCTCGAATCCGACCCTGATGGGGCTGGCGCTGATGATGACTTGGTTCCTGATGACGCCGGTGCTCAATCAAGTCGACCAGCAGGCCGTGGAGCCCTATCGCGCCGGCGAGATTACCGGTTTGGAAGCGATCGATCGCGGCACTGTGCCGGTGAAACATTTTTTGTTGCGCTATGCGCGCGAGAAAGATTTAGCGCTGTTCGCGGCGGCAGGGCAGATTCCGCGGCCCAACGCGCCCGACGACCTGCCAATGCGCGTCGTGGCTCCCGCCTACATTCTGTCGGAGCTGAAGGCCGGCTTCGCCATTGGCGCCGTGCTGTTTTTGCCCTTCCTGCTGATTGACATGGTGACGGCCGCGATCACGACTTCGATCGGCATGTTTCAGTTGCCGCCGGTGGTGGTGTCGACGCCGTTGAAGATTCTGCTGTTCGTGATGGTGGACGGATGGAATCTTCTGGCCAACTCGCTGTTGAAGAGTTTTTGAAAGGACACGAATGACGCCCGATCTGGTTGCCGAGCTGATGCGCCAGTTGATGCGGGAGGCGATCGTTCTGGCCGCGCCGCTGCTGATTGCGGCAGCGGCCTTGAGTTTTGTGCTGAGCCTGGTGCAGACCTTGACCAGCCTGCAGGATCAATCGTTAACCACGGTGCCGCGGCTTGCGGCGATTGCGCTGATTCTGCTCGTTGGCATGCCGTGGTTTCTGGAGCGCATGGCGGCATACACGCGGCTGCTGCTGGGCGACTTTCACCGCTACCTGGGATGAACCAAGCAATGAGCGATTAGCTCTTAGCTTTTAGCTCCGGGCTTGCGAAAACGAAACGGATTCGACTGGAGCAACCGAACTGGAGTTAAGAGCTAACGGCTAAAAGCTAAAGGCTAGGGAATGCCGGACTGGACGAACTTTCTAAGCGCAATGACGCTGGCACTGGTACGGGTCAGCGGCATGGTGGCGTTCGCTCCGTTCTTCTCATCGACGGCGCTGCCCGTGCGCGCGAAAGCTGTGTTCGTGGGCGCAGTGGCATGGCTCGTGGCGCCGCTGGTGGCCACATTGCCCAACACGCAGACGACGCTCAGCTTTTCGGCGATCATCGGCGAGCTCGCAGTAGGTCTCGTCTACGGGCTTTCGCTCACGTTGCTGAGCGAGATGCT
The DNA here is from genome assembly GCA_049512795.1 of Occallatibacter sp. Lineage (GTDB taxonomy): Bacteria > Acidobacteriota > Terriglobia > Terriglobales > Acidobacteriaceae > Telmatobacter. The sequence goes on along the minus strand of JBEKWT010000273.1, from coordinate 757 downwards.
CATCTTTGCCGGCCAGATCGCGGGGCTGCAGTTCAGCTTCTCACTTGTGAATCTTTTGGACCCGGAGTCGGCGATTCAGACGCCGCTGCTCGGCGACCTTTTTCAATTACTGGGAACGCTGGTGCTTATCACTGCGGGTCTCGATCGGATTCTGCTCGCATCGGTGGTGCGCAGTTTTCGCGTGGTGCCGCTGGGCACCTATGCGCTGTCTCCGCTGACGGCGCTGGCGATCGTGCGCGCCGCGGGAGGAATCTTTCTGGCCGCGCTCGAGCTCGCCGCGCCGGTTCTGGCCTGCACCATGCTGGTCGAGATCGCAGTGGCTCTGGTGGGCAAGTTGAGCCCGCAATTGCCGGTGATGTCCTTGACCGTTCCCATGAAGACGCTGACGGGATTCGTGATCCTCGCCAGTTCGATCGCCCTTTGGCCGCGTTTTATTGAGGCGCGCTTCGCGAGCCTGCTCGACATGGCCCAGCGACTGATTGCCGCTCCGGGCGCGGCGCATGGGTTCGGAGGCTAAACAATGGCCGGCGAGCGCACCGAACAGGCCACGCAGCACCGCCGCGAGAAGGCGCGCAAAGAGGGCGACATCCTGCACAGCCGCGAGCTGACGGCGGCGGCGGGAACCCTCGCCGGAGTGATTGCGCTCGGCATGTTGGGCGGCCGCACGATCGAAGCGTGGCAGGAGGCATTCCAGGGATTCCTGCTGCTGGGCACGCCCGATCGCTGGGAGCCGTCAATGCTTGCACCCACACTCGTC
>JBEKWT010000272.1:0-4748 GCA_049512795.1 Occallatibacter sp. | reverse complement strand
CGACGGATGGTCGACCGTCGTCGAAGCTCTCTTTTACGCCGTGCTCATGATCCCCGTCAGCCTGGCGCCGTGGCGTCTCGGTCTCACCGGAGTCACCTATGCCGTTCTGGCTGTTCCGCTCGGCCTCGTCTATCTCGCTTACACCATCCGCTTCGCGCGCATCCTCCGCGCCAAGTCCGAAGACGAAAGCCGCAAGCTGGCCCGCGACTTGCTCAAAGTGAGCGTCCTCTATCTGCCGCTGCTCTTCACCACGCTCATGCTCTGCGCCCGCGCGAAAGGTTAGCGCGCATGACCGTTACTGCCCCAACTTCCGCTTCCCGGCCCGGCGCCGCGTCAGCCATCGCCGCCATTCTGGTCATCAGCGCCGCAGCCTCGCTCTTCCTCTTCTGGCTCATCTATATTCATCCCGCCGCTGCCACGAGCGCACAATACGCCTTTCTCCCCGCCATGAACGCGGTCTTTAACGGACTCGCCGCCACCGCGCTTCTCATCGGCTTCACCTTTATTCGCGCGCATCGCATCAGGCAGCACCGTGCGTCCATGATCACGGCGTTTATCTCCTCCACTCTGTTTTTGCTCGGCTACATCGCGCACCACGCGCTCCATGGTGACGTGCGCTATCCTCTCCACGCCGCCTTCCGCACGTTTTATCTCTGGCTGCTCGCGAGCCACATCATTCTCGCCGTTATCGCACTGCCCCTCGTGCTCGTTACGTTCTTCTTCTCGCTCTCGGGCCGCATCCCGCAGCACCGCCGCGTCGCGCGCTGGACGTTTCCCATCTGGCTCTATGTCTCGGTCACCGGCGTCATGACCTACGTCATGCTGCGCCTCGCGCTGGGAAGCTAGAATCTGCGCACTAGAAAGCCATGCCCTCAACCTCGCCGATCTCCGAACCGAATCGCCCTACGCAACCTGACGACGGCACGCGGAAGCTTCTTCAATGGGGCGGCTCGATGGTCGGAACGGGTGTGCTTTGCGTGCTTCTGCTGGTCACCGTGCTCGGCGGTTACTCGCGCCTTGGCGCCAGCACCAACGCCGGCTGGTTCGCGCTCATCGTCGCGCTCATGTGCATTCCCTTCGGCCTGATGCTGCTCGCGCTCGGCGTGGCCAAATGGCTCAGGCACAAGCGCGACTCGGGCGCAGCGGACAAAAGCGGCTAGGCGGGACAAGCACGTCACCCGATTTCAGGGAAACTGGTGTCGAGCCTGACACCAATGCCGGGCAGCAGCTTGTTGTTGCCCCAGGGCCGCGTTGAGCGCACGCTGCCGCAAAAGATTGCTTCAACGCCGGGAAACTTTAGCCATACACGGCTGCCGGGCGTCCACTGGCGCGCGCTGTACAGAAAGCATCCGCGAGCGGAGACGTCCGCGGTCACAACCTTCTCGGCATCCGTGAAGGTGTCGTCAGCGGACAGGTAGACGGCAAGAAACCTGGATTCCCTGACGCTTGCGGGGATTTTCCTTGGCTCAAACGCGAGGCATTTCTGCGCAAAGGAATCCAGGGTATCGCAAAGGATCGACGCTTCATTGCCGGCCAGGCGGAATTTGGCACAAGGATAAAGTTCAAGCAGCTCCCGCGTGTTTTTTTTCACCTGCATTGAGGCCGTGATCGCAGCGGCCAGCTCGAGCAGAATTCCACACGCAGGAACTTTCTCCAGGACGCCGCGCAACTCTCCCAATGAAGCCAACAAGGCGGCGTCCAGCCCCCTTGCCTCGAGTGAGGCGGCCATGAGATCGCGAGTGTTTTCGCAGGCGGCGATCACCACGCAAGTCTTCATTTCGAAACCACTACCGATTCGACCCTTCCCGGAACGCGATGCATTCCAGCCCAGGGAATCGAGCGCATAGGGCATCCCACAGTTCTCTTATCGGCCAGCCAGCCCTTCAGTTGAGAACCTCAGGAATCGCTTAAGACAAGCGGACCTTGCGGGACCCAACGAGCGGAATCGCTCCGCCTTTCGGCCATAGATACAAATCAAATTCTTCCAAGAGGCGGTCCACCAGCCGTACAATTCGTGATAAGCAGTCCGCAAAGAGGAGATTCGGGCTTGAACGGCGCCAGGGAAGGCACATAAACCCTGGAACCCCACCAGCCTGGAGCAGCATGCACGAGCATGCAGAGGAGAAGAGACGAGTATGGCATTCTGCCCAAAATGTGGCACCCAGTTGGCAGGCAATGAGCGATTCTGCGTAAACTGCGGGAACGATGTGAGCGCGCAGGCTGCGCCAGCGAGCGCGCCAGCGGCAGCGGCTCCTCCAGTTGGGTATACTCCGGTTGCGCCTCCCCCGGTTGCAGCTGCTCCGTATGCGCCGCCCGCGACGGCACCGCCCGCGGCACCCTATCCACCGTACTATCCCGCGCCGGGACAGATCCCAATCATGGCCATGCCGCAGGAGGTGCCCAAGCACCATGGGGGGGCCTGGTGGGCGATCATCATTGCCGCTGTCATTTTCGGGCTTTGGTGGATCGGCACGCACGATAATCCGGGACCGACGCCAACGCCGACGCCTGGGGGCGCACCGCCAGCAGGACCGAATGCCGCGATCATCGCGCAGCAGATCTACACCACGCAGTGGAGCGTGGTGAATGGAGACGTGCAGCTCACCAACCAGCAATGGGTGAACCAGTCGACCGTATCCATACAATCGGCGGATATGGAATGCGACCAATATAACCAGAGCGGCTCCGATTTGGCGCAAAAGCACGTGCAGCTAACGGACCAAACTGGCGCAGCGGTTAAAGCCGGAGAGACGGAACAATTCGGCAACCTCGATATAGGAGCGGCCGTGCAAGGCTTGACCAAAGTGAATTGCGGGATTGTGGGCGTGACGCCGGCGACCCAGTGAGCTTGCGCGCCGGCGCACTTGCGTGGCTGGCGGCGGCTATTCCCTGCTCTTCAAAACACGGTGCCTCACTCGTTATGTCCCCCGACTCCCGAGTGAGGCACTTTGTTGTCCCAGGTGTGAAGAATCGGAATCGCCCCCCCGAGCAGACCCCGACTCGCCACCCCGGTATTTTCGAGCCGCCCAACCGCGACGACCTTTTTACCTTTGCCTCACGAAATCGGTTCTTCGTGCTACCTGCCCGTGAAGCATCGGGACAACGGTCCCGGCATTCTCCCGCCGAACTTCGAATTGCTGCAGGCGATGCATTGTAGGAGACGGCGCAAGGCGTCGCTTTGTTGCAAAATCGGCGCGACAAAAATCAGAGTCATCAACGCAGGCTTTCGCCGTTACAGCAGTTTCGGAATTGGTGTAGACCGAATGCACTCAGCAAAGTGGCATTTTCATTAAGAAAATGCCACCTTTTAATGCTCTCAAAAAGTTTACGTTAATTCCGAAACTGCTCTAGAGCAGAAAGAATCCGGCCCCAACGACGGACGTCTGTCGATGGGGCCGGAGAATTACTCGCCGTTCGTTATTCGCCGTTTTGGGAATTCTCGTCCGGGTGCACCACCAGGTAGCTTTGGCCACCGTTCGCCCAGACCAGAAGCAGGACGTCTTTCGATGCCGGCTGAGAATGAATCTGGCTCACGAAGCTGTCCGCATCCTCTACGGGATGCCGGTCGACTCCGAGAATGACTGCGCCGGGAGCGAGACCCGCATCTTCAGCCGGGCTGCCCGGGCGCACCGATTGAATCACGACGCCCTTCACCTGGTCGGGCACATTGAATTGCTGGCGCAGATCGGGAGTGAGGTTGGCCACGGTGAGGCCGAGACGGCCGCGCTGTTCACGGCCCTGCTCGCCGATGCCGGCTTCCTCACTCGAGTCTTTATGGAACTCGCCCACGGTGATGTGCAGCGTTTGCGGCTTGCCGTCGCGCAGGATTCCCAGCTCGATTGCTGTGCCCGGCGTCATTTCGCTCACCGCAACCTGCAGCGTGCTGCCGTTAGAGATCTTCTTGCCGTCGAGCTCGCGCAGCACATCGCCGCTCTCGAGGCCGGCGCGGCTCGCCGGCGAGTCAGGCGTCACCTGGCTGACAATGGCGCCGGTTGCGTCAGGCAAATTGAAGAAGCCGGCGTTGTCGGGCGTCACGTCGTTCATGCTGATGCCCAGGTATCCGTGGTGCACGCTCCCGTTCTTGATGATCGCTTGCGCCGTTGCCTGAGCGATCTGCGAAGGAATTGCAAAGCCCGCACCGGCAAACGATCCGCTTCCCGAGATGATGAAGGTGTTGATGCCGATGACCTCGCCGTACGCATTCACCAACGGCCCGCCGGAGTTGCCGGGATTGATGGCCGCGTCGGTCTGGATGAAGTCGCCGGGCTTGCGCGGATCGTCCCGGTAAGGATTCGGGCGATCGAGACCGCTGACAATGCCGCGCGTGACGGTAAATGGGAAGTTGCCAAAAGGATTGCCGAACGCGAGCACGGTCTCGCCCGGTTTCAGCTTGCTGGAGTCGCCCCACGGCACGCTGGGCAGGTTCTGCGCGTCAATTTTTATGACCGCCAGGTCGTTCAGCTTGTCCACGCCGATCAGCTTTGCAGTGAAGACGCCCCGGTCGTTCAGTGTGACGCGTATCTGGGTGGCGCCGTCGACCACGTGGTCGTTGGTTACGATGTATCCATCCGGCGACAGAATGACTCCACTCCCAACCCCGTGCTCAAACTGGGGTTGCGGCTTCATTTGCTGTTGGCCGCCGGGGCCGAAGAAGAACTGCCGAAAGCCGGGAGGCAGATCCTGCGGATTGACGCCGCCAAAGTTAAAGCTATGGCCGCCGTCCTCGGAGTCTTGGTCGTCCTGCGAGG
>JBEKWT010000271.1:0-5247 GCA_049512795.1 Occallatibacter sp. | reverse complement strand
AATCCCGCATCCGAGACCTCGCTCCCATCATCGCTGCTGGCCCGCCGCCTCACCGTCGTCAAAGTCGCCAAGCCAAATCAGGACATGCGCTTCGACGTGCCCGTCATTGGAATTTCGACCGTCGAAACAATGATCCGCGCCGGGGCCAGTTGCCTCTCGATCGAGGCCGCACGCACACTTCTCTTCGATCGCGATGCCCTGCTCAAGCGCGCCAGCGGGGCCGGCATTGCCATTGTGGCGGCGCGCCGCTGATAATGATGGAGCGGTGAGCGAGCTTCCATGGCCGTCTTTCGCCTTGGTCCCTCGTTCCCTTGGTCCGTTGGTCCCTGTTTTCTGGTCCCTACGTCTCTTCTCCAGGAGGTTTTTCATGAACAAATATCTGCTTATCGCTCTCGCAGTGGTTCTGATTGCTGTCGCCGTGCCGTTCGTCGCCGCCCGCGCTGACGACTCCACCATGCCCGCGGTAGGCCAGCTCGCGCCCATCGCGGCAAGTGGGTCGTGCTCTACTTCTACCCCAAGGACATGACGAGCGGCTGCACCATCGAGGCGCACAAGTTTCAGGACGCGCTCCCGCAGTTCGAGGCCAAGAACGCCGTGATCCTCGGCGTGAGCGTGGACACGGTCGACAGCCACAAGCAGTTCTGCACCAAGGATGGGCTGACCTTCCACCTGCTTGCCGACCCCGATCACAAGGTAGTGAGCGCATATGGGTCACTGGGCGGATTTGCCGGAATCACGATTGCCAATCGCAACACGTTCCTCATCGACCCCAAGGGCAAGATCGCCCAGGTTTGGGTCAAGGTGAATCCGAACACCTCGGCCTCGGATGTGCTTGCGGCGATTCCGTAAGCAGTCGTTCCACCCGATCGCCTCGTAGATCCTCCACCATCCGCCACCTCCGCGCGTTCCGGAACGGGGAAAGGACACGACTATGCCAACGCAAACTGCGCGCGACTTTAGAACGGAAATCGAAAAGCTGCGCGCTGCGCTCCTCGCGCTTCCACCCGCGCTTGCCGATGTTCCCTGGCGCGTTGGCGGATGGACTCGCAAGCAGATTGTCGGCCATCTCCTGGACTCAGCGGCGAACAACCGCCAGCGCTTCGTCCGCGCTGCCATCGACGGCCACTATGCGGGGCCAGGGTACGCGCAGGATGCCTGGGTGGCCGCGCACGGGTACAGCGACAAGCCGTGGGACATGCTGTTGCGCTGGTGGCAGGCGGAGCACGAGATTCTGATGGCTGCGGTCGATAGGATTCCCGAGGAACGCCTTGAAGCAAGTTGCGTGGTCGGCGACGACGCGCCCGTCACGCTCCGCTTCCTCATCGAGGATTACGTGAGCCATCAAAAAGGGCATTTCAAGCAACTTCAGGCAGCTTGATTCACGCGGCGGGTTTCCGGCCCGCAAACGCAAAAAGGCCCGGCTTATTGCCGGGCCTTCTTTCTTGTCCAGGTGACGGGCTGGGACGGCATCGAAAAGTGACCGTTCCCGCCAGGCAGAACCAAACCTGGATCTGTCATCTTGAGCGAGGGTCGCCTTGGCGACCGGAGTCGAAAGACCTGTGGTTGCTTTTCGCGACCCCCAACCCACCACGAAAGTGTGGGTGCCCCAGGTCTGGATTTTCAGACCTGGGATCGCACGAACCCAAATGCGAAGAGCAAACGCAAAAAGGCCCCGCTCGAGAGGCTTCGAATCCTCGTCAAGCCGGGCCTTTTGCTTCTTCTCTAATGAACGCGGGTCAACTACAAAAAGCCACCGTTCCCGCCCGGATAGAGCTACTTCTTTCCCTTCTTCTTTGCGGCCTTCTTGGCTTTCTTGGCTTTCTTGGCGGCCTTCTTCGCCGCCTTCTTGGCTGGAGCCTTCTTCTTCGCCTTCTTGGCAACCTTCTTGGCTACCTTCTTGGCGGCTTTCTTTGCCGGCGCCTTTTTCTTCGCCGCCTTCTTGGCAGCCTTCTTTTTGGCTACCTTCTTGGCCGGCGCCTTTTTCTCGGCCGCCTTCTTGGCCGGAGCCTTCTTGGCTGCCTTCTTCGCCGCAGCCTTCTTGGGTTTCGGCCGGGCTGCGGGCTTCCCAACAATCGCGATCACCGTCTCTTCGGCGATCACTTCGTCGTCATCTGAGGAGGTAAGGATGCCGGCGGTTTCCAATTCATCTTCCTCTTCAGCAAAGGCTTCAACCTGGCTGGGGTCCAGGTCACCCGGCTTCCCAAACGGGTCGCCGTCACTCATCGCATACATCCTCAATACATCGTCCATCCGATTGCCTCCAGCGGGTTGCCGCTGATCATTTTGTGTTTCGCTTTTCCGAGAGCAGGCTAAACAGTTTTGCTCGCGCAAGCGATTGTAGCCTTAGCTTGCCAGCAAAGACAAGCAGAACACAAGGGTGGAATAGGGGTTGCGGCGGATTTTTTCTACTGCGAAGCCTGGGCCGGGGCGCCCGACTTGTGCGTCGACCTTCGCGAAGACTTGCTCGCCGTGCTCTGCCCCGCCCCGGAGCCGGTTTTCGCCGAGCCGGAGCGGCTCTTTTGGGGCGACCTTCCGGCCGGCTGATGCGACGAAACGGCGCCGCCCGGCTTGGCCGTCGCCGCCCCCTTATGGGTTGCCGGCGCCATTTCCGCTCCCGTCCCGGGGCCTGTCCGGATCCCAGCATTTGCCCCGCCGGTTATGGTCCTCCGCCGATGACGCATGGACGTGCCGGCCAGCGCGGGCTCAGCCACGTGCAGGCGGCGTCCCGCTGCCACCCGGACGCCGGACGGAATCCCGTTCCAGCTCCGCAATTGGCTCAGAGAGACTCCGAATCGGTCCGCGATCGTGACCAGCGTATCGCCCCGGCGCACGGTGTAGAGCCGGGTCCGAGCCGAGGGCTCAGCCGCGGGCGGGACCGGCACAACGAGGGCCCCGACGCCCGCAATGCTGTCTCCTTCGCTCAGCTGATTGGCAGACGCAACTTCGGCCTCCGGCACCCGGTACTCCTGCGCCACTGACGCCAGCGTGTCTCCCGCAACCACCGGGTGGTATCGCCACGAATTGCGCCGGGCTTCCGGAATCAGGGCCACGCGCTGGTCGAAAAGCGTCGCTGTGCCGGCTGGCAGGTGCAGGTCAAAAGGACTGTCAGGCGGGGTCACCATGCGCAGCAGGCTGGGATTCAGGGCCTCCAACTCATCCACCGGCGCGCCTACCAGGTCCGACACCAGGCGCAGATCGATCGAATAGTTGACCGTAATCGTGTCCGTAAGAATCGGGGGATCGACGGTCACGTCGTCGAAGCCGTACTGAACCGGGTGGTTCGCAATAATGATGGCCGCCAGAATCTCGGGGACGTAATTGGCGGTCTCGCGCGGCAATTCGTTGCGCTTGTAAAGCTCCCAGAAGTCGGCGTAACCGGTCTTGGCTACTTCGTGCTGGATGTTGCCGGCGCCATGGTCGTAGGCAGCCATTGCAAGGTACCAGTCGCCGAGCTGGTCGTAGAGGAACTTCATGTAGCGGGCGTAGGCGCGGGTGGATTTTTCGGGGTCAAAACGTTCATCCACGTACGAGTCGCGCTTAAGGCCGTAATACGGACCCGGCATGAACTGCCACATGCCCCCTGCGCGGGAGCGGCGATTGACCGCCTGCGGCTGGAAGCCCGACTCGGCAACCGCAAGGTAGATCAGGTCCTGCGGCACGCCCTCGTCGGCCAGAATCCGCTGGATCATCGTCTTGTAGTGGCCGCTCCGCTCGAACGAATGCAGCAGCGTGTTGTGCCCCTTCTGCGTGTTCGAAAAAAAGTTGATGTATGTGGCCACGTAGTCGTTCACCATCAGCGGAAGATCGGACTTCGTCGTCGCCAGATCGGCCGTGGCCTTGGCGACCAGGTTTGGATCGGAAGCAAACGTAATGTCGCTTGCAGCCTCCGAGGGTGTCAGCTCCTCTTTGGGCACAAAGCCGTTGCCCTGCTTCAGCGCCTCCATCTCCAGCACGTTCACCTGGTCCACAATCTTGTCGAACTCGTCCTGCAACTCTGGAGTGTTCCTGATGTCGATTCCGCTCGCCAGCATCAGATCCACCGCGCGATCGAATTCGACCTTGGCTTCGGCAAGCATCCCCTTCTGGTAGTCCGCCGTGCCGCGTGCATAGGCCGCTTCAACCTGGGCGATAATCGCGCGGACACGCAGCTCTTCAACTGTCGGCGGGGGCGGCGCTGGGGCTGGAGCCTGTGCCGGAGCGGCCGCCGGTAATGCCGGCGCGGTGGCTTGTTTCGGCTGTGCTGCCGTGGCTCCTGTAGGGTCCGTCGGCGTGCACCCTGCCAGAAACAGGGCCAGCCCTGCAACTCCCACCATCAGCCGCGACGTCGGCAATCGACTCCAGCGCAAATCGACGAAAAGACGCTTTGAACCGCGCGACTGTGAGACCGCAGTGAGCACTACGCCGATGATAAGCTATGCCATGGAGGGCCAAACGCTTCGCAGGCGCCGCAAATTGCGCACCGTATTCCTAAAGCCAACCCTCCGAAAGCCCTCCCATGGACGCCCGTTTCCTTCGTAACTTCGCCATCATCGCGCACATCGACCACGGCAAGTCGACCCTCAGCGACCGGCTGCTGGAGCTGACCGGCTCAGTGACCGCGCGCGAGATGCAGGCCCAGATCCTCGACGATATGGACCTCGAGCGGGAGCGCGGCATCACCATCAAAGCGCACGCCGTGCGCATGATGTACAAGGCGCGCGACGGCCAGACCTACCAGCTCAACCTCATCGACACGCCGGGCCACGTCGACTTCAGCTACGAGGTTTCGCGCTCCCTGGCCTCGTGCGAGGGCGCCCTCCTGGTCGTCGACGCGAGCCAGGGCGTGGAGGCTCAAACACTCGCCAACGCCTATCTCGCCATCCACCACGGCCTCGACATCATTCCCGTCATCAACAAAATCGATCTGCCCTCGGCTGACGTTCTGGCCACGCAGGAGGCCATCGAGAAGGCCGTCGGCCTGGATGCGACCGACGCCATCCCCGTGAGCGCCAAGACCGGTCAGGGCGTCGACGAGGTTCTCGAAGCCATCGTCCACCGCCTTCCTCCCCCGACGGGCGATCCCAATGCGCCGCTGCAGGCCCTCATCTTCGACTCGTGGTTCGACTCCTACCGCGGGGTCATTGTGCTGGTCCGAGTAATGCAGGGAACCATGCGCAAAGGTCAGCGCATCCGGATGATGTATAACTCAAAGTCATTCGAGATTGAATCCATGGGCGTGCTTTGCCCCAAGCCCGTCGAAATCGCCGA
>JBEKWT010000270.1:0-4766 GCA_049512795.1 Occallatibacter sp. | reverse complement strand
ATCGAGCAGGCCGCGCATCCGCGCAACCAGACTCCCTGGCGGTCATCTCTGAAATCCGCAGAATCAGATTGAAAGTTGTCGATGCCATCGAAGAGCATGCGCTCTCCAGCGTCAGGGCGTCCCAGGCTTCCGGGACTTCTCTGCGACGGCTGTTCACGCTCGGGCTGAGATCCTGCTTTTGGCCGCGCGGCATCGACTCCCACGTTCGTTTTGCCGCGGCCCCGGGACGGTGCTAGACTGCGCCAATGGCCACCAAAAAGAACACGAAAAAGAAACCGGCGACAGCGAAGAAAAGCAAGGCCAGAAAGCCGCCGCAGCCAACACAGAAGCGGTTGGCGAAGAAGAAAGCCGTTCAGGGCAAGTCCGTAGCCGGCAAGAAGGCGCCCGCGAAAGCGAAGAAGCCCCCCGCGACAGCGAAAAAGGCCCCGGCAAAAACGAAGAAAGCCCCGGCGAAAACGAAGAAGGCGCCCGCGAAAAACAGGACCGCCAAAGCCGTTAGCAGGACGAGACGGGACAAAGACCAACCGCTGGACTCACTCGATCTCACGCCGGAGGTCTCGGGATTGGAATCGGGAGATCTGGAGGGCCTTTCGAACGTCGAGAGCGCGGATTCTGAAAGCGTCGACGAGTTGCTCGAGGAAGGAAACGCGTTCGAGGCAGGAGTAGTGTGGGGCGTGGAAGATTCCAGAGATCGCACGGGGGAAGTGCGCACGCGTGAAGTGCCCGAAGACGACGTGCCTCAAGAGTATCTGGACGATGACTAAGCGAGTCGCGCAACAACACTAGCGGACGATCATCTCAAGCTTTTGAAACAGTGGAGAAGCGACGGTTATCAGCAATAGATCGGCGAGAGCAGTGACTGCCGATCCATCGTGAAGACGATGATCTTCACTTCTTCGAAGAAGGACGGGCGCCTTCCCGGCGCTATGTTTGAGAGAGTTTTCCCCTTGGGACTGGCCCCGCGCCTCAAACAAGAAAAAGCCCCTCGCCACTCGCCGAAGGGCTTTCGTTTCTGTTTTTGAGTTCGCTGCTGCTTTTCCTATTCCCTGTTCCCTGGTCGCTATTCCCTGCCTTTACGCCGTCACCTCTTCGCTCGCGTCCACCTTCACCGGCGTCAGCCAGCCAAACTTATCCGGCTTCAGCCCGTTGGCGATGCCGTAGAACTCGTCCGAGATCTTCTTCGTAATCTCGCCCGGCTTGCCATCGCCAATCACGATGCGGTCAATCGACCGGATCCCCTGCACCTCCGCGGCCGTCCCCGTAAAGAACACCTCGTCCGCGATGTACAGCAGCTCCCGTGGAATCGCTTGCTCCGTCACCGTGAAGCCCAGGTGCCGCGCAATCGTCAGCACGCTGTCGCGCGTAATCCCCGACAGCGCCGAATTCCCCAGCGGCGGCGTAAACAGCACCCCGTTGCGCACCACAAAAACATTCTCGCCCGATCCCTCGCTCACCAGACCATTCACGTCCAGCGCGATTCCTTCCTGGTAGCCGTTTGCTTCGGCCTCCATCTTGATCAGTTGCGAATTCATGTAATTCGCGCCGGCCTTGGCCAGTGCCGGCATCGTGTTCGGTGCCAGCCGGTTCCAGCTTGAGATGCACACATCCGCGCCGCCGTGCCCTGCGAGATACTTGCCCCACGGAAAGTTCGCGATGTACACGTCGATTGGCGACCCCTTCGGGTTCACCCCAATCTCTCCGTACCCGCGCAGCGCGATCGGACGGATGTAGCACGGCGCCACGCCGTTCGCCTCAATCGTATCCACCACTCCCGCGCATAGTTCTTCCAGCGTGAATGGAATCTCCATTCGGTAGATCTTGGCCGAATCCAGCAGTCGCTGCATGTGCTCCGGCAACCGGAAAACCGCCGAACCCTGCGGCTGCCCGTAGCAGCGCACTCCCTCGAACACGCTCGACCCGTAGTGAATCACGTGGCTCAACACGTGAATATTGGCTTGATCCCAGGCAATCAGATTCCCATTGCGCCAGATCTTTTCAGTCGTTTGTATTGGCATGGGGATTTACGTGCTCCTTCTTCTTTAAAACTTGCGCACTTCTCACAAGGTTGTCATGATTTGCCCATTGAAAGCAAGCGCCCGTCGGATAATTCCTGGCCGTAGATAATTCCAGACTGCCCCACCCCGCTCCTTGCCGGGATACCCATCGAGCGATTCTCCGCCGCAAATACTGTTTTCCGCTGTCGCAACCCGTCTCATGAGCGATACAATCCAGTGACTTGGTACCGAAAAGGAGATTTCCCTAAATGAGCAAGTTGGGTCGGAGTATCGTCGTGTTCTGCGCAACTACGGTTTTGCTGGCGGGCTGCAAGCCGTCTCAAAGTGCGACGGCCCCCGTGGCCGAGGGTGGTAGCTCTGGCGCGCAAACGGCCGGCAACGGCAAGCCCGGCGCTGCAACTTACGTCTCCGCCTCGCCGCTCCCCAATCAATTTACGACGGCCACCATCACCGATCCATCCCTGAACAACATACCCTCGGCAACCCTGACCATCCCCGCCGGGTGGAAGCTGCAAGGGATCACCATGATCAGCGCTTGCACGTTTTCACCGTGGCCCGTCTTCCGCGCCTACTCGCCCGATGCCTTAATGCAGATGCGCATCGAGCCGGTGATCGGCTGGCAGTGGCACCCCAACGTGAAAGCGGTGTTTAACGCCGGCTGTGCCAATCTCTCCGGCGCGGTTCCGGCGGCCGCCTTCCTGCAGTATTACCTGGGATCCATTCCCGGCGGCGTGCACGTGGAGGGGCCGATGACGGTGACGTCGGCGTATTCGCAGTGGGCGCAGGCGCAGGCCGCGCAGAAGAATCAGCTTTACAGCAATGCGCCACCTGCCATGCGGCAAAACAGCACGGCCGACACGGCAGCGCTGCGGATTGAGGTGGTGAATGGATCGTTCGTGGTGGAGGAGCGGTTGCGGACCGTTGTGGAGTGCTCGGTGAGTACCAATCCGAGCAGCCCCGGGGGCACATGCTGGGCCAGAGTCGACGTGCTCTCGGCGCCCGAAGGCCGGCTCGACGCGCTCGTTCAATTGGTCGACAACAACAATCTTCCGCACGGCGTGAACTCGGCCCAGTGGACGCAGGCCGCGCTGCTGCGCCAGCAGCGCCAGGGCCAGCAGGCGATGGCTAATTTGACAGCTCAGGAACAACGGGAGAGCCAGATGATCTATCAACAGTTCCAGCAGATCATGCAGCGCTCGGCCGCCGAGCACCAGGCCTTCATGCAGCAGCAGGAGTCGCAGTTCGAAAGCGCCATGAACAACGCCAACGCGTCTATGAATGCGCAAAGCACCGCGGCCTCCGACTGGGTGGACTACTCGCTCGACCAGGAAACCGTGATGAACCCCGACGGAAGCACCACCAAGGTTGCCGCCGGCTATTCGGAGACCTGGACCAACGGAAGCCAGTGGTACCAGACCGACATTCCGAACTCCAATCCAAATGGCTTCCTGCAGGGAAACTGGACGCCCACCACGCCGGTTCACGGCAACGGAACGCCGGAATAACCGGCCATGAACAATTGACCTATTGGTAGTCAGTCGAAGGGAAATTTGGGGGCGCCAGGATGTTCGAGCTATTCAAAGTTGGCTGGGACTTATTCACCATTCGTCATTACTCGCGCCAGGGGATGAAACTGTCCGCCGGCGATTATGTTGTCGCCATAGGATTCGTTGTTTTCCTCTACGGCACTGCGGTGCCCGCCGCCGTTCTCTACCAGAATCATCCGCAGTACGAATGGGTGCTCATTGCGACCGTTGTGATCGACGGAATTGTCGCCATCGCGATGTTCGTGTGGGAAATCAAATGGTGGATCAAGCACCGTGCCGCCGCACTCGCCGCCTCCGCACAAGCGGACCAAGGCGGCCAGCAAGCGTCGTCCGCACGTTCCGCGCAACCATCCGCGACCACTAACCAGCCCGGCCAGTAATATCGCGCACCAGCTGACTCGCGCCGCATCGGTCCCCGTTGAATTGCGGCTGTTCGCATCGTCAGATTTAGCTGGCGACTGCAGGCTGAGCAGCAGAGGCATGCTGGGCCACGCGTGTCAGCCTCGCCGTCACGCGCATTACCCCCGGCCATACCCTGAGGCAAAACGGTAATACAGCGCGCGCCAGTGCGTTGTTCAAACCATCGGCGGCAAACTCGGCAAGGCGCATCTGGGCCAGCAGTGCGGACCGCATTTTAGCCTGAAACACCGGCGCCGGCTCGCCCGCAAGATAGGCAGTGGCGGCGCAACGCGCAGTGTGCAGCGCGAGGGATATGCCGTCGCCGGTAAACGAGGGGATCACGGCTGCCTGGTCGCCGATGCAGTAGAGCCCATCGTCCGATGTGCGGCGGATGTAACCATAAGGAATATGAGTGATGGCGATCGGCTTGGCCAGCAACGGCTCCGCGCCGGCGAGCCTCATCGCGAGGTGTGGACAGTCCTGCTGCATCTTCGCGAGGAGATTCTCCCAGCGATTGCCCACACGCGCCAGATACCGCTGTTGCACCACCCAGCAGAGGTTTGCAATGCCGCCTTCAACCGGCTGGATTCCGCCATAGCCTCCGGGATAGAGCATCAGCTCTGAAGCGCGCGCCAGCTCCGCGGCCTGCGCGTGCGCCAGGCGAAAATACATCTTGAAAGCGACCCATCGCTCCGGGTCTTCGGGACGAGTGTGGCCGCGCAAATCGTGCTTGCCGGTGGCGAGAAAAACCGTTCGAGCTTCAAAGGTGGCGCCGTCGTCGAGCGTAGCTTGCCAGCCGTTGCTG
>JBEKWT010000269.1:0-4784 GCA_049512795.1 Occallatibacter sp. | reverse complement strand
TTCGCCTGCGCAGTTCTCGCCGTCGCTGCCTGGCTTAAGCCGGCAGCGATCGGCTATGGAACGCACTTGCAGCTTGGTTTGCCTCCGTGCAACTTTCTCCGCTTGACGCATCTGCCCTGCCCGACGTGCGGCATGACTACATGTTTCGCCTGGGCCATCCGGCTTCAATTCCGGAAGGCATTTTTTGCCAATCCATTCGGCATCCTGGTTTTCTTCGGCACTGTATCTCTCATCCCGACGGCGATCTTTCTGCTCTGGCGCCGCATCTCGTTTCGACGAATTACAGATCACGCCTGGTTCAGCAGGGCTATCTATGCATCGACTGTGCTTTTGTTCGTGAGCTGGGTTTTCAAGTTAGCGGAGTTTAAATTCGCGGGTTATTGATTCGCTCGCCGTTCAACCGCAAGAGGAGTCCCATGGCCACCACCGCACTACCGCTGATTTGTCCGCAGGGGCATGGGCCCGGAGTATCCGGTTCGCGATTCTGCACCTTCTGCGGGGCCACCCTCGTAGCCGCGACTTCATCGGGGCAGGCGCCTCTTGCGCCCCCTCCTGCGCCCGGCCAGCCGAATCCTGCGAATCCCGCAGCGGCGCAACCGCCGGCAGCCGGCCAGTGGCAGCCAGTGAGCGCGCAGCCGGCGCCGGCAACGTCGACCCAACCGCAGCCCGCCGTACCGCAGTGGCAGTCAGCACCAACAGCGGCTCAGCCGCTTCCTCCAGGTGCAATTCCCGCGGCTACGACTGCCACCAATCAGCAACCTGTGTGCAAAGTCTGCGGCGGCACGGGCGCAGGCCTCAGCGCCGACACGGTCATCTGCCCGGAGTGTAGCTGGCTTCGCCCATTGCTTCCCGGATACACGCTCGATCGCTCGGTCTTTTTGTGGGCGCAGGACGGCCAGGCGATGACCAAGTTGCAGAGCATCTCCTCGCTTCATGCGGCCGTGAAGGCAGTCTCCGACAAAGTCGGCCGACCGTGGATCGAATCGACATTTAACGGCATTCGCCTTGGCCCGAGGCAGTTCCCCGATATTTGGGTTCGAGCAATTCTGGCCGCGCGCATTCTTGGCCTGCCCAAGATGCCCGACGTCTACATCTCCGGCGACTCACAATGGAACACCTACACCTATGGCACCGACACCAGCGCGTTTATCGTCCTCGGCACGGCCATCCTCAACAACTTTCAGAACGACGATCTGCTCTTCGTGCTGGCGCGAGAGATGGGGCATTGCCGCGCCGGCCATGCACTTTGGAAGACCGTATCTCGCTTCCTCGTCGGCGATACCAGTACGCACGGCCTGCTCTCCAACGGAGTGTTGAACGCCATCAGCCTCAGCCCTACGAAATGGATTCAGGATGCGGTCGACTTGCCGCTGATGGCGTGGGCGCGCCAGGCAGATATCACCGCCGACCGCGCCGGATTGCTTGCTCTGGGCGACGAAGCTCTGGCGCGACGCGTGCTGCTGGCCTGGTCTATCCGTTCTGCCCGGCTCCTCAAGCAAGTGAACATCGAGGAATGGATGAAGCAGGAAGACGCAAGCGACGATTCGATGACGCGCTTTTCCGAGATGACGACCACTTCCTCGATGTACACCACAAGGCGCCTGCGACTGCTCGGACAATCGGCGCGCGAGCCTGAGCTCATGCGCTGGAGCCAGAGCATCCAGCCGATTCGCAAGCGGCTTACGCCTCCGCCTCAGCCGCCAATATCCGGCCTGACGGCTGCCGCAGCTGCCGTTCGACGCCCCCTGGCAACAGCTCCCCGCCCTGCACCAACGCCGGCGACCGGGTCTGCTCCGCCGCCGCCCGCGGACTCCATCCGTGTTCTTTGCAATAAGTGCCAGACCCCAATGCGAATTCCGCTTGCCGTCTTGCGCGGCAAACCGTCGCTGAATGTCCGCTGTCCAAAATGCCAAAACGTATTTACGCTGCGGCCCAAACCGGCTTCCCCGGTTACGGTTCCCGGGGCGCCGGCTCCTGTCGCCGCGAACACCAAACCACCCGCACCGCCGGTGCCGGCGATTGCAAAAACAAATTCGCCCGCCGGGCCGTCCGTAACTACAGCCCCGCATAAACACGCCAGGTGACCCAAAAAAGAAAAGAGAGGTTAATTTATGCCAGACGATCCGAATGAAGTCGTAGTCATAGTCCCCGATGCGCCCGCCGATGGAACCACGGGTTCTGCTGATGGCTCCAGTCCTTCCGATTCCGAACCGGTCGTGGTGGAAGTTTTCGATGCCGTTGTCGATCCAACCGGAAGCATCGATCCAACCGACTCGACCGGAACGACCACGGGCGACCCGGAAGTGATCGTGGTTGAGGAGGGCGCCACACCGGATGGCGGGCCCGAAGTCATCGTCATCGACCCTGACGCCGGCGCTCCCGGCACTGATGGCGGACCCTCGTCCGATCCCACATCGTCCGATCCAACCTCACAGGGCGATTCGGGTACCGACCCCACCGGCGTGACCGATCCCATCGCCGCCACTCCCGATACCGGCGACGCACCAACCATAGGTGACCAAGTGCCCGACGGTGCGGTGGACCCGACGGGGAGTGCTCCCGAAACCGGAGACGGAACGGCTGGGCCGGACATCACCGATCCCACAGATCCGACCACCGGCGATCCAGGAACAGCAGAGGGTGTGGTTGACCCGACCGGTGGTGCCCCCGACATAGGTGACGGAACCACATCGCCCGACGGCGCCGATCCCACCGACCCGACCAGCAGCGATCCGACAGCCTCTGGCTCCGATCCCGATGGCACAGGCGCAACTGACCCCACCGCAACAACCGATCCTGATGCGACGGGCACCGCCGACCCCGATTCCAGCGGCGCAACCGATCCCGATTCCGGCAGCACGACCGATCCCACCCAACTGGCTGACGACCAGCAAACGCTCGAACAGACCGAGGAACAAGAGGGTCAGGCTGCCCAGTCAGGCGACTATTCAACCGCATACGCCGATTCCCAGCAGGCCTATGAGCAATCGCAGACCGTGGCCGACGAAGGAGGTCCCGACAACACGGACGCAACCTGGACAGCGCAACTGGACGAAAGCTACGCCAACTCGGACCAGCAGACCGCGGAGCAGGACCAGCAGACCGCGGATAGCTACGCCAACGATCCTGACGCGACTCCGGGCGATGCGGCCGACGCGCAACTCTATGGCGACGCCGCTCAAAACGAAGAGCAAACAGCCGACAACTCCGGCGAAGCGGGCGAATACGGCGATCCGGTCGGCGAACCGGTGGACACGCCGACGGACACAGCCGAAGACGCACCGGTCGACGATACGCCCGTTGACGATACTCCGGTGGATGACGCGCCAGTTGACGATACGCCCGTTGACGATACGCCCGTCGATGATTCTTCTGTCGACGACGATTCGTCGGCGAGTTGAGACGACTGCGGTTCTCCGGTTAGCAATTGCGGCTTCGCTACGCCGTAGGCGCAGTGTTCGTTAGAGCCGCGCTATTCCGCCCGTCCGAGGCACACCGCAAACCAGCCGCGAGGGTCGGTCCAGGTTCGCTCGGCGCGGAAGCCCGTTTCCTTGAGCAGCGCCGCAGCCTGCCCCGGCCGGTACTTGTAGCTGTTCTCTGTGTGAATCGTCTCGCCGGCGGCGAATTCAACGGTGAAATCGAGCGCGCCCACATTCACCTGCTGAGCCGACCGGCTCGCGAGGTGCATTTCGATCCTCGACGCACTGCGGTTCCACACGGCGCGGTGCACGAAAGCCTCTGCATCGAAGTCCGCGTCGAGTTCGCGATTGAGGCGCACGAGCACATTACGATTGAAGGCCGCCGTCACGCCCTGCCGATCGTCATAAGCCGCCAGCAGCGTTGCTTCGTCTTTCACCAGGTCGACGCCGAGAAGCATGGCGTCTCCGACTTCCAATCCGGCGCGCACGCGGCGCAGCAACCGCGCGGCCTGGTGCGGCTCAAAATTTCCAATGCTCGATCCGATGTAGAGCACCATGCGGCTCTCGTCCTCGTCCATCGCTCCCAAATGGAATCGGCGATCGTCGCCATCGGTGTAATCCATCACGCGCGGCGCCACACTCACCGCGGGAATCTCGCGCTCAATCCGCCTTTTCGCGCCATCGAGCGCGCTCGCCGAAACGTCCACCGGCTCATAGACCACCCTTCCCTGCCGCTCCACCGCGGCCTTCAGCAGCAGCCGCGTCTTCTCCGCCGAACCCGCGCCCAGCTCCGCAATGCGCAGCCGGCGGCCATTGCTCGCCCGCTCCAGAATCTGCTCTGAAGCGCCAAGAAGAATGCCGCGCTCGGTGCGCGTCACGTAGTACTCGGGCAGCCTGGTGATGGCCTCGAAGAGCTTGGAGCCGGCGCAATCGTAAAACAACCACGCGGGCAATCGCTTGGGCCGTGAGCCGAGGCCTTCGCGGACCACGCTGGCGACGCGTTCGTCAATTCGCAGAACTGGGGCAGGGGAAGCTGCTGCGCTCATGTGCTCTCAGTTAATTCGCTCTCAATTTTGATGCGGTCGAAGCGATTATGTTGCCAATCGAATGCCGGAAAACTGCCACCGTGTCTCGGGGGAGAAGAAGTTGCGGTAGCTCGAGCGGATGTGCTTGGCCGGCGTTACGCACGATCCGCCGCGCAAAACCATCTGCCCGCTCATGAATTTGCCGTTGTACTCGCCCAGCGCGCCCTCCAGCGGCCTAAAGCCGGGATAGCCGAGGTAGGCGCTGCTTGTCCACACCCAACAGTCCCCATAGTAGTGCTTCGCACCGTTCTCGTCTTGGAGGAGTTCGGCGGCGGGTGCA